>JAPWUB010000035.1 GCA_028275745.1 Desulfurococcales archaeon
CTTCTTGCAACACCTAATCAAGTACATTATAGCGTCTATGTCCTGGTTTGTTCTTGGCTTACCTGCTTCTTTAGCTCCTCCAACTCTTTCTCCAAATTGTTGAGTAGTTCCCTCATCTGCTGTATTAGTTGCTCTAACTGCTTTATCCTATCCTCTATCGATAGCCCTTTCCTCTCCTCAGTAACTCTCACAACTTGTTTTAGTAGGGCTTCTGGTGTTATGCTTCCAAGTTTTGTGAAGTCCCATTTCGATGCCTCAATAGCTGTGACTTGGCTTGTTCTTGCATTTACTAACGCTATTAGCACAAGACCTCTAAAGTCATTGGTTACTACAGATACTTTCCAGTACAGCGTATTGTTTACCACTAGCGGTATTGGCTCTTCTATTCTTAGCTGGCTCCAGTCATACATTGGGTAAGCCTGCTTAATGTAGCTCTCAACCTTGCTGATGCCTATCATTGGTTCTGGAAGCTCGTAGACTAGTATTCTAGGCTTTAGCTCATCTGTAGAGACGTACATTATGTACTTAGCGCTGAACGTCCCTGGAGGCTCTGCTACGAAAATCCACCAAGTCTTATTCTCCCTATCTAGTGATAGATATGGCTGCGGATTCGTACCAACATCTCTAATAACATATGTGTTTTGGTATAGGTAGTAGTTTAAGAAGCCTACGTAGTACCTTCTTATCTCCGCCCACTGCCTAGCAATAGCCTCTGGTAGTATAGGTATGTCCCTAAATCTAGGATCCCTCAAAGCCTGCTCAGCTGAGACAAACTCTATTGACCCATCCTCATGAACAACTGCGTAGCCGTGTAGAATGGGTATGCTGTGTAGGAATCCCCTATCCCACTTAGCTACAGGCACAAGTATTAGGAGCTCATTGTTGTAGACAATCTCTATGTTATTCTCCATAAGAGGCTTGTACTGTAAACCCACGTGAAGAACTATCTCTCTGTAGAGTGTGTCGAAGTAGAGTAGCTGGAACCTCATGTTATGCAAACCCCACGCAACATCCCTTAGCATAACCTCTACCTGTGGTGGATAGACATCGCCATAGACAAAGACAAAGCCTTTAGGTGATTTCGTTACCTGGTTCCAGAAGCCGTTTGGCTCGATAATCCAGTTATATATGCTTCTCCCACTAACAAAATAGACGTAGCTATCCCCAGCAAAGATTGTGTGAGTTGGTATCTGAATCCTGTCAATAGCATAGGCATACGCAGTCATGAGGGGTATAAACCTTCTAAGGGCATCAACATCTATAGGCTTGTCAAGCCTAACAACCTCTATCACCTGGCTTGAGGCTATAGGCACGTAGAGGTTTGTAGCAATGTATAGAGCTATTAGAAGCAGTAGCAATAGAACTATTCTTTTGCTCCACATCCTCAGTAACTCATCGTAATACCTACCACGAGGACCATAAGCTAGTATTGCAATAATCGTGAAAGTCGTTATGATGTAGAGAACAAAGAAAACAATGCTCGTAAACGAGTATAGCGCAAAGATTGATAGAAATGCTGTTGTAAAGCCCTTGAAGAAGCCTAACCTCATTCTAGCAACTCTCAGAATAATGGGTGTTGAGAGGAGCAGGATTATCAGCGCCTCAAGGATTAGCATAGCTATAGGCTTAGACGCAAATGCTATCGCTACATGATTAAGGTATATAACGAAACCTCCACTACCGATATACAGAGGTAGTAGTACAACCAATGCACCAATAATGAAGAGCACTACTCTAGCAATTAAGCGTTCCGATGATTCAAACTCTCTACGGCTCCGGAACTCATTTAACCATTCATCATCTCTACGTGGCCTAGACACAGCATACACACCTACCCTACCTAAGAATTTCACAGATTATTAACCTTCTAGAATTGTAAGCCATTACAGCATCTATAGACTAGAACCTATGATATGGGATCAGCGTTTAAGTGCATAACTCCTGGGTTTCTCGCCACTTAGGAGAGATGGAATATAAGTTTTTCTGTACGTTCAGCTAGCCCTATAACCCAATTGCATTGAGGTAGAGATGTTCCTGGGTGAGTTTTGTGAACTGGAGATTAGTGCTAGCATTGGTTGTAGCTGTAGCTGTTGTACTTGGCGTTGTGCTGTACATAGCTTTTAGACCTGTGGAGAGGCAGCCAGTGAAGCTTGTGATAGCTTCTAGGCTTTCTGCTGATGAGGCTGAGGCTATTAGGAGCGCTTTCCTAGCAAGCGATATTGCGAAGAGGTTTAATATTGTTGATGTTGAGATTAAGAAGGTTGACTACAGTCTTTGGAGGGATCTCGGTGTTAGGGGTGACGTAGATCTGTTCCTAGTTGGTGAGGCAAGCATATTCAACACGCTGTGTGAGGAGGGCGCTTTCAGAGCTATCGACATGCCAGAGCTTCTAGATGCTGTTAAGGAGCTTCCACAAAGCTTTGTGGGTAGGTTTAGCAATGGTTCTGTATGCTGGGTTGGCATAGGCTTGGGCGTGTACGGCTTCATAGTTAATAGGGATTTTATGCAGAGGTATGGGCTTGCAGAGCCTAGTAGCTGGTCAATGCTTGCAGATCCTAGTTACGCAAAGGTTTTAGCTGATGGCAGGTACCTAGTGTCTTTCCCACTACCATCCAAGAGTGGAACAGCTAGGACCACCATAATAGCGATTCTTCAGAGGTATGGATGGGAAAAGGGGTGGGAGATACTCACAGCTATAGGTGCACAGTCAAGCTTTGTCACAAGCTCTGAGAGAGCTAGAGATGATGCGGCTATGGGTGTTGTAGGGGTTGCACCTGCATACATAGGCTACGGGCTATACGCAGAGAATGTGAGTAAGGGTAGAGCAGTCTTTGTAACTCCAAAGGGCGAGACAATACCATATGTATCTCCAGCTGCTGTAGCTTCAGGAACTAAGCATCCTAGAGAAGCGCAAGCGTTTATACTATGGCTTCTTAGCCCAGATGCCCAGAAGCTCATGGTCAACAAGTTCGGTTACCTACCAGTGAGGTCTGTTCCTGGGTTAGAGGAGTTGGCTAGAAGGGCTAGAGAAGCTCTTGAGAACTCTATGAACTATAGCACAGATTTTGAGCAAAGCGTGATGGAAGCTGCTGTAACATATTTTGAGGCTTCTATAGCTGATCCAGATGTTCAGAAGCTCTTGAGCGAGGCATACCTAAAGATAGCGACTACAAGGGCTAGTGAGTTTGATGCTTGGTTGAAGAGGCTTGGAGAGCCGCTAACAATAAGAGATCCGTTAACAGGTGAGAGCAAGGTGTTCACATTTGACTACGCCAAGGCGTTGACGGAGGCTATTAGGTCTGGCAAGATAAAGAGTGATGATCTTTACCTAGCTGTTAAGAATGCTGCTATTCAGAGGCTTCAAAGCTTGTTGAAGGAGTTGAGCTGAATTGGATTTTTTGAAGCTCTACCTAGCCCTATCCATCACAATCCTTATTCTACTCCTACTCACACCCATAACCCTGTTAATAGCTAGGCACAGCCCAGTTTCAGCAATATCTAAAGCATTTGAGGATATGTTTAGCAGCACTTCAATGCCTAGAAGCGTTGTTGAGGTTAGGAGCAGAGAAGGCTTAACAGTAATTACGTTTAGGTGGCCTGACCTTGGCTCAGCTATAAACTCCTTCCTGCTACCTTTAGTAGTCTCAATAACTGCAACAATTCTTGGAGTATTCTACGCACTCCTTGTCTACGTCTATAGAGTTTCAAGAGCATTTTTGGTTCTCCCTCTGCTAGCCTACATGCCAATACCATTCGTAAAGGTTGTAGCGATCCAGGGTCTTCTAGACCCTGATATAGGGCTTCTAAACAGGTTCCTAAAGCTATTCGGCATTGCTGTAAGGGTTGAGGGTCTTGCTGCTGTTGCTCTATACCAGGTCTTAGCATTCTTTCCAGTGCCATACATACTAACACTATCCAATCTCTCAATGCTTCCGAGAGAGTTTGTCGAGGGCTCCTACTCCCTTGGAGCAACACCTAGAAAGACTGTTTTCAGGGTTCTGCTACCCCTAGCCAAACCAGCTATACTAACCTCCTTAGCACTTGCGTACATCCTATCCCTAGACGATTTAGAGGCTCCAATAGTTTTCGAGGGTTATCCAGATGTTAGAGGACTAATATCGTATAAAGCATACACCTTCTTTGTTTCAGAGGTTTATAGAGGATTTTCAGAGAGAGCCATTGGCTATACACTCATACTTCTAATCGTAACTGCAGCAATATTCGCTTTAATCGCTAAGCACTTGGCAACTGTTTTCAGAAGCTTTGGACCTGCTCTAGCAAAGCCTCTAACTGTTTACAGGGATGGTCTAGGCTTTGGCAAGGCATTCCTATTCTCCCCACTCCTACTAGTTCTAGCAGTATCACTAGCACCCACAGCTCTAGGACTTCTATACACTGTTCTGAACCCCGTATCGCTTGAGCTATCACCATCACTAAGCCTTTTACTAGAGCCATCAAGGATTAGAGCATCTATAAATAGCGTTCTCTACACGTTTGCAGCAGCCTCTCTAGCCATAGTCATATCACTTCCACTAGCCTACTGGGGCTCTAGGAAGAGAAAGCTGTTTAGGGCTATTGAGGTGTTCTCCCTACTACCACTATCAGTACCGGGCATAGTCGTTGCCTACGCCTATATAGAGACCTTCGGCTCCCTAGCTATAAATCCGTTTAACACACCCTGGCTATACATAATAGCTTCATACACAGTTAGGAGACTGCCATACATATACACAGCATTCAAAAGCTCAGTAATGTCCATACCCATAGACTATGAAGAGGCTGGTCAAAGCCTTGGAGCCTCACCAGCAAAGGTACTTGCATCTATTGTTGCACCACTAGCCATATCCACATCCATAAGTGGAGCAGTACTCACATGTATATCCATGGCTACAGAGGTAAGCACATCAATAACAATAGGGGGTCTAGGATCTACACAGGGATGGGAAAGCCTAGCACCACTAACATACATAATCTACAGAGATGTAACCATATCGAGCATCATGGTTGTAGGGGTATACACAACACTAACACTCATAACAATAGCAATAGCATCCGCAGCGGTCATAGCGATGCTCAAAACCATTCAGAAAACAATCACTGCATAGATTACATGGTCAGAGAATTCCATGCTCCGTCATCACATCTCAGATCGTCGCTCCCTCATCAACCCAGAAGCAAATCTCTGCAAGAAAGTTAATTAAAGCATTACTCGCAAGATCAGTGCAGAACGCCTACATCACCTATCAGTCCGTGGTCTATCATCACAGCGCATGCCAGAGCCTGAGACAACCCTACTGCTTCTCTAAAATCTAAATAAGGTTTTGGTAAGTGATGAAAGGTCCGTATGATGAGCTGGATTATTGAAGTGGAATCCGGTCTGAAAAACTCTTGCTACAGGCATCTTAAAGGAGGTTCAGAGCACCTTCTCCGTTAACGTGCTATCACCTTATTGCTCTGCTCAACCTTTTTATCGCTGTAATAGTTCTAATGCATGTTTGTAAGACGCCTTGTCTGGGAATGCAAGGTTTGTTTCGTTTATGTTGGGTGTGTTGCTGATCCTCATGGGTTTTGCTATTGTGGTTCACGTTCTTGGTGCTCCGCCATATGCTTCTTTGTCAATTGTTTTTGGTGTGAGTGGTGTTGTTGTGTTTGTGTGGGGTTTTTAGGGTGTGTGAAGGGTCTGTGAGGAGGGATTACACCATTATGGAGTTAACGCTGATCGTTATTGCAGTTACTATTGCTGTATCAGCTTTGCTTGGTTTTGAGACTGGCATGGCTGTTCTCTGATTGGGCTTGGCTTTGTAGCGCTTGTCTATGCGAAGATGTCCTAGCTTTTTGCTATGTTGAGGTGGTTCGTGTTAGTTTCTGTGCAAGTTCTTTCATCCTCTCTACTAGCCTCCTCTTTCTCTCAGCTTCGCTAGGTTCTGAGGCTATGGCTTCAACAATGCTTTTAACCTCCTTAAACACCTCTGCACATCCGTTAACAACATCTTTCTTAGCCTTCTCAACAACGGCTCTCCTCAAAGACTCTAACTCATCTACACTAACATTGCATGCTAGGTCGAGTAAGCCTCGTAGCTGTGGATAGAAGTGAAGTATTGTTAGTGATGATGAGGATAATTTAAAGACTATCCAATCCTTTGAAGCCTCCAAGCCAAGCTCATTAACAATTATACCACTCTCAACACACGAAACCTTGTCTAAGCTAAACACCTTCAGCTTCCTCGGAACAATAGCCACAGAAACATCTACGTCTGAATCAGCAGAGCCTATAGGAGCCCACACAGCCAAGAGCTGTGAAAGCTCATCAACATACCTATAGGCTTCACCAACACCCTTCTGACTCATAGCACAAGCACCAGCTATTCACAGCTATAGAGACTTAATTATGCCTCTCCCTAAGAATCTTACGGAACTGCACATGGGTAAAGCAGCTCTACCCAGCCTAATCACAGCAACTCACTACGTATTAGTGTTAATATTAACAGAAAATAGATTCTGTAGCTGTATGCCAGGCTAAACACGTATCGATACCCATATCGATATTCATGATGTTAACAGGATAGCGTTCTACTTTCTTGGAAAAGAACTTGAAGAGTTGAAGAGGTAAATGAGAGACTTTGTGGAAAGAGACTGCAACGCAAATCTCTTTACATAAACATTTTCTATGGTGATGCTCGAAGTAGTGCTAAGGAGAAGGTTTAAGAGCAAGCTTTTACAGAACTAGGTATAGCATATCTCATGCTTTAGGTTTGTTGCTCTGCTACTCTCTTAAGTTCTTCAAAGTAATCCTCAACTTTTAGTTCCCTAACTCTCTTCTCTAAGTAGTTCAAATCTATCCTCTCCTTCCACACTATGTATAGCCATAAAGCTTTGTCTCTATCCTCAGTAGCTCCCCAGTACTTCCACTCAGCTAAATAAGTTGCTATAAGCTCTTCAACAGGTTCCACATACACTGTGTAACCATTTATAGTTATTCTTGTTGGTTTTGCAGGCTTGCTGTAAACTGTTGAGACAATGTCTATGGATTTGAGCTGCAGTATTTCGTATTGCGGAAGGTATCCTCTACCAATCCTCTCAGAGAACCTCTTTAAGAAGCTCTCCACCACCTCTTTAGCCACACCATTCTCTATAATGATGTCTACATCCATGGTTCTGTAAACCCTTGCTGTATACATCTCTACAGCGAATCCCCCTGTAATAATTACTCTTCCAAAACCCCTCTTCTCAAGCTCAGTATTCAGCCATGCTAAGAAGTACAGGTACCTCTTACTCTCATCAGCTATACTTCTAAGCTTCGGAAGAATGGAATCCATAAACACTTTGTATAGGTACTCCACAAAATCCTCAACAACAGCTCTACTAACCACTTTCAACACCTATAGAAACCCTTAACTCCCTCTCAAAACCATCCCACCTAACAATAGATATGTATAGAGGTGTAAGCTCTTTAGCAAGAAGACCTAGCCTAACAGCATCAGCTATACTCCTCCTACTAGTCCTATACCTACCTCTACTAACATAAGAAACCTTAAAGACCCTCCTAAACAACTCACTATCCATCTCAATCACGGTACATCACCAAAGCCTTTACGTAGTACAGGTACCTAACTTAAAACAGTTGCTATAGGAGGAGAAGCTCAGCTTCTTTTAGTGTCCCCCTAACCACATCTACTTCAAGACCAAATATCTCAAGAGCTGTTACACCTATTACCACAGCATCACCCTCTTCACCAAATATGACTGGCACTGTGCGTCGCTCTCCAAGAATAATCATACCAACCTCACCTACATCTCTCTCAACATAGCCTCCGAAAGCCTTAAACCTTCTTCTACTTAATGGCTTTATCCCTAGCTTCTCAAGAAAATCTCTTCTAACAACACTATAAACAGCTCCCGTATCCACAATGGCATCGACTTCAATAACTTTTTCAGGTTGAAGAGGGTTATATAGACCAACCTTAACCTTCACAAAACCCACAGCAAAACCCCAATTTCACCAATAACTGTCTTTACAAACTTAAATGCTTATCCTCGCAAGGTTTACAAGGTATGCTTAAGGCTCTTCGAATAAGAGGGGCGGCTAAGGCTTTGCGGGTCTAGTGGTAGTATTGCGTTATTTAACTGGTTTTCTCAGCTTCATCCTCCAAGGCTCTGGACTGAGACACGCTTTTGAATATTTATAGCTTGGTTAAATTACAGTAGTTGTTTGGTGTGGTGAGCATCTTTGAGTAGTGTTGATGAGGTGCTGAGGTATTGGTTAGAGTATTTTAGGGAGGCTAGGGAGATTAGGAGAAGGTATGCTAACTGGGAGTTTATTAAGAGTCAGCCTATAAGGATTAGGATTGCTCTTGAGTACTATATAGAGACTGGAGACTTTAGAACAGCAGCAAAAAATAGCTGGTATGGCAGTAGACGAATTCCTCTACCTAGCAAAATACGAAGCAAACATACCAACAACAGATTAGGCAAGCATTGCTATGCAAGTATCAGTACTTGGATAAGAAGGGGTAGATAAATAAAGATAAGAATGTATTTTCTATTTGCAATTCAATGAACTTCAAATATACTTCATATCACTACCAGTTTGTGAAATGTAATGCAAAGCTTATGGCTAGTACTATCAAAAACATGTTGTCTCGTGGATTAAGGAGTTGGAGTAGCTCAAAGCATTGTAGATGCTTTCAAGTCATTTTGTTAGAAGCCTTCTAATCTTCCAACTACTCTTATGCTTCTTGGCTTTAGTAAGGCATTGAAGTAGTAACCTTTAGGACTTGTAATAGGTTTGAAGGCATCTACTTCGTCGATAGCGCTTCCAACGATTGTGACCTCTGCTGCTCCCTGCCAAGCCTCTACAACTAAGTCTGCTACAAACTCTACAAGCTCATTAACTGTTGTCATGCCTGGAGCAATACCTGCAAAGTATCTTGGTAGTAGGATTGAATACTCAGATAACAGTGGCAACGACTTGATGGGCTCATCACTCTCTAACAGGATCTTTACTTTGTAAAGTGTTGAGCCAGATCTTGCAACGTACCCTCCTAGCCTAAGACCTCTCCTCGGCTTATCGAGTCCCGGTAGCATTGGATGAAGCCTTGTAACAGCAATACTCGCCAACTTCTTTGGCCACCCAGCCAAGAGTCCTCTAAGCAGTGAGATATCTGTGTCTACCCACATGAATGGACAGTAAGAGTATACCTTTCCCTGATACTCAACCTTAACAAAGAAAGCACCCTCATTATAGTAAAGCTGATCTGGAGCCTCATCAATAAGGTGCTAAGCATTTGGACTGGTAGCTATAACCTCAACTATGTAGGTAAACACATCGCCATCAACAACCCTAAGAGGTTTAGGAACATCACCCTCGAGAGCCTTTGGATCAGCTCTATAAAGAGCAGCAACACCACTGAGTGCATAAATCCGCGGACCTCTAGGAACAAGAGCTGATCTACTGCTTCTTGTGAATGGCGATGACCAAAAGCTTTCAGGAGATATTGAAGACGCAAACAATCACCTACATAAAACTTTTACTCCTATGCAAAATTACAAGCTTCTCTTCCTATACAAAACTTAAAAAATCTTTAGCGCTACATGTCTTGAAAAAAGGTGTTCTGGAATAGCAGTATTCATAGTATTCACCACAATTTCATCGCTTATACTCCTATACCCTCTGCTATGAAGATGCGAATCGCTTGAGGTGCGAGGCTAAGTCCATGGATTTTTGCCTTAAAGTTTAAACCTTTTCACAGCCTTGCTACTGAGTCTCTCCACCTCCTTAATAGCTTTAACTATTTCCCCGGGGCTTATGCTTCGAAGCTCTTTTGATGCTTCCTCAGCTATGAGTGTAATCTCATTGTAGTCAATGTTGTTGAAGCCTAGTTCGCTAAGGTTTGTTGCAAGCCCTATTCTACGACCAAATCTCATCATGTTTGCTATCTCCTTCTCTGAATAGTTTTTTAGAGTCATGTCTATTAGTAGTCCGTAGAAAACTACCTCTCCGTGGCATGGAAATGCTCTATTTCTATACTTCTCCAATGGTCTTAGATGTGTGAAGGCATTGTATATGGCGTGAGGAACTAGGCCTGAGATTCCGCTACACTCGTAAGCTATTTGGCTGAGTAGGGTTACTGCCTCTACAACTAATTCAAGTGCGTTACTGTGCTCTTTCCTCTCAACACCTTTAATAGCTTCCTCCCCATATCCAAGAACAGCCCCTATCATTGCACCTGCTGCTGATAATCCGATTAGGGTTTCTCCATTGTTTAACTGCTTTAGAATGCTATTCACATCCCTAGCCTTGGCAATGTCTGCAACCTCTGTGTATCTGCATACTGTGTCCCCTATACCGCAAGCAAGGTACTTGGCCGGGGCATTCATAATGATTTTTGTGTCCACTATAACTGCGTATGGATTTCTACTCCAGTACCTATACTCCTTAAAGACATGGCTACATGTGTACACAGCTGATAGTGATGTGCAGGGGGCTGTTGTCGAAGCTATTGTTGGGACAACCACTAGGGGTAGCTTAAGCATGTGTGCAACGGCTTTTGCAGTATCAATAGCCTTACCACCACCAGCACCAATAACAACATCAAAGCTTTCACGACTAGCCAGCTTCACAAGCCTCTCAATCTCCTCATCACAACACTCAGCACCGCAAGGACCATCGCCAAAGATTAGCTTTGTGTATGAAGCTCCTGTGCTCTCTATAAGCTTGAAGAGCCCGTAATCCTCAAGCACATTCATAGTCTTCTTACCTGCTATAACCAGAACTCTTCCAGCCTGCAAAGACTGCAACAAGCTTACTAAATGCTTTAAGGCTCCAGGTCCCTGAACGTATCTTGACACAAGATTGCAGCTTCTCAAGTCAATGAAGCTTCCACTGCTTTGAGCCATGATGTCGAACCTCATCTCTCTAAGCCTTTGCTAAGTCTCGTAAACATCTTTCGCTATAGACTCGTTGAATGGTCCTTCATACACTACCCTACCACTCTTCATAGCTATGACCTTGTCAGAAACCTTACTAGCTATCTCCAGTTCGTGAGTGACTAAAACCATTGATTTACCCATCCTAGCAACGCTGTATAGCACCTCAACTACTTCCCTCCTTGATGATGGGTCCAGATTCGATGTTGGTTCATCTAGTAGAAGCAGGTCTGGTTCTAGCGCAAGCGCTCTAACAACTGCGACCCTCTGTCTCTGACCACCACTAAGCTGTGCTGGGTACCTGTAGGCAAGTTCGTGCATGTCAAACAGCTTTAGGTACTCCAAAGCCCTCTTATAAGCCTCAGCCTTACTCATCCCCAGCGCAAGTCTTAGGGGTAGAGCAACATTGTCTATTACCTTCATGTGCGGGAATAGAACACCCTCTTGCGGTACATAGCCCATTCTAACCCTTATCCTAGGCAACTCACTCTTAGGCAATCTAGTTATGTCTATGCCTCTGAAAATTATCGATCCCTTGATAGGCTCTATCAACCTTAGCACAGTCTTTAGAAGTGTCGATTTTCCAGATCCGTTAGGCCCTATAACAACCACTTTCTCACCCTCAAGCACAGTGAAAGACACGTCCATTACTATGGGTTTGCCGCTATAACCACTCGTAACATCTATAAGTTTCAACACCTCATTCCTCATCTTATCCACCTCTCAAACCCTGGTATAGCAAACCTCTTCTCAATGGATCTCGACATGAAGTAGAATGCATATGAGAGTAGGAGGTAGATTAGAGCAACTATGGTGAAGGCTTCAAGAGCTCTAAAAGTTGCGCTCATCATGTACTCGCCAACCCTTGTAAGCTCTGCAAGCCCTATGACAGAAGCTAGCGAGCTCTCCTTCAATAGTGTGACAAACTCGTTGACGAGACCTGGTATAGCATTTCTAAGTGCTTGAGGCATCACTATGTATAGGTATATATGACGATCCCTAAGACCAAGAGCTTTAGCAACAATTATCTGATCCTCTGGAATACCCTTAATAGCAGTCCTCATTATCTCTGCCTGGTAAGCCCCACTATTAAGACCTATAGCAATGACCGATGCTGTGAATGCGTCAAGGTTTATCCCTATGGTTGGGAAGCCAAAGTATATTAGCAGTAGCTGCACCAATAGCGGTGTTCCTCTAAAGACATCTATGTAGATCTTGGTGAAAGCATTTGCTACTCTCTCACCGAAGAACCTGATTAGTGTGAGTATAGAGGATATGAGGAGGCCAAGTGAAAAAGATAGTGCTGTTATCGTAATTGTTGTTAGTGCTCCCTGCACCAAAAAGCTCTTGTACTGGAGTATAAGGTCTATCACTAACTTGCACCCGCTATCTCCATCCACTTGCTTATCTCCTGCTCCTTAATCCTGTCAAGCTCCCCACTCTGCAACAAGTTCCATATGACTTTGGATACCTCTATTTTGAGGTCGTAAGTGCAGTGAGGCATTACTATAACTGAACATGAGAAGAACGGTAGGTGATCAACTATCTGCAGATCCTTCTCCTTAGACACAATAATCTTTGCAACATCGGGTGCTACAACCATCGCATCTATCTTGCCAGTCTTTAGAGCTAGTGTCATCTCTGGGTACACCCTATCAAACGCTACAATCTCTGATTTATTGCCGAAGAACTTTCTCGCAAGATCCTCTTCAGTAGTCCCTAGCTGAACACCTATCCTCTTCCCATACAAGCTCTCGTAGCCATGGTACTCAAAACCCTTCCTAACAATTATAGCCTTACCATCCTCACACCTATAAGGAATTGAGAAGTCCACTACCTGTAGCCTCTCAGGCTTCATAGCTATATCAGCGATAGCTATATCCACATCACCACGCTT
>JAPWUB010000059.1 GCA_028275745.1 Desulfurococcales archaeon
GCAGCCTTCATGCCTATACTAGCTGATAACTCAGGCAATATAGGGTCACAATCATCAGCTATAATCATCAGAGGACTTGTAACAGGCGAGCTGAGGATATCAAGAAGAGACACACTACTAATCTTAAGAAAAGAGCTTGCCACAACCATGCTAATGCTCTCAATTTTAGCACCAATCGGCTTTGCAATAGGTCTGCTAATACCGTTTATTACAACACTAAATCTTGGCTACTCATTGAAGATCGCGGCTACAGTCACCCTAGCCCTCATTGTATCCTGCTACGTGGCAGACCTTGTAGGAGCATTCCTACCACTACTACTGGCAAAACTGAGAATAGACCCTGCCACAGCATCTGCACCCCTAATAACAACAATCGCTGATATATCAACAGTACTAACATACTTCACCATAGCATCAATACTCTTGGGAGCTACATAGCTGGGATCCACACCTCTTTAAAGTTTAACCCTTATTCTTCCTCCACACCAGTAACGCTAAGCACCATTAACATTCTTCACAAATATTACTAGTTATTATCATAATAGCTTTTATACTTAGTATAATGAGTTGTATAAGTATACTGGGTGATAAGAATTAGTGTGAGAGAGATAATGACAAAGAATGTTGTGGCAGTAACCCCTAACACCCCAATAAAGAGAGTTGCTGAAATAATGCATAACAATAATATTGGTAGCGTGCTTATAGTAGATAATGATGGAAGACTGCTAGGTATCTTTACTGAAAGGGATCTAGTTAAAGCTGTCGCCTTAGGGGTAGATCTTAATACACCTGTCGAGAACTTAATGACAACAAAAATAGTGACTGCAACACCTAACGAAAGCATTGCAAGTGTTGCGCATAAAATGATTGAGAACTGGATTAGACATATCCCGGTAGTTGATGAGCAGAACCGTGCTATTGGTATACTAAGCATTAGAGATGTTTTAAGGGCTTATGTAGCAGGGTTAACATTTCCCTAGACTAGGAAAATCCTAAACATTTTTCTATTCCTACCAATGGTTGCTGAGCTTTCTCTGCCAACTCTATCAGACTTTATATGAGCAAGTCTTATAAGCAAAGGTATTTTCTCTAAGCTTTTCATGTTGCGGTGAGCTGGAGGTGATAAACGCAGTTATATTGCCTATTATAGCTGCTGTTATATGGGGGTTTAATCCTGCGTTTATACAGAGGTTTGGGAGAGGTGTAAGCGCAATAAAAATAACGCTTATTAGAGCTGTTGGTGCTCTAGCCTTGCTGATACCAGTAAATGTTGTGATTGGGTTTAGAGGTGATTTCAATTTTCAGGCACTTTTGCTGACAATAGCATCTGCTGTTATAGGCCCTGCTATAGGTGATGCTGCATACGCTAAAGCTATTCAGATTGTTGGAGGTTCTCTAGCTATTGTTGTTGGCTATACCTACATATTTGTTGCCCAGGCCATTGCAGTTGCTCTGCTTGGTGAATCACTGGATCTATTTATGGTTGCCGGAGCTGTTCTAGCTTTTCTAGGCATAGTTGTTGCTACCTATAGCAAAGGTGGGGAGGGCCCAAGGCTTAGAGGTATTGCATACGGAATCCTAGCATCTGTTATGTGGGGCCTGGGCTCTGTCATCCTGAAGCCTGCAACAGCATTCATACATCCGCTGACTCTAACAACGCTAAGATTCGTAGTTGTAGCGCTGATCATGGCAATAGCTAGCACACTACTTGATGGATCTAGCTCCGGAGGGAGGCCAAGGGATCTAGCTATGCTTGCCCTTACATCAGGATTGCTTAGCTGGGGTGTTGGCGCAACTCTATTTGTTTACTCAATATCTTTGGTAGGGGTTTCAGCAACTGTTATACCAACAGCTCTTGCACCTGTGCTTGCACAGATAACAACAAAGCTTGTTGCTAAAGATAGGGTGACTATTAGGAATGTTGCTGGAGCAGTAATGGTTTCAGCAGGTATTGCTCTAGCCGCACTCTGACACCGCACATTATAAAACTCTGAAATGGTGTTGACCCAGAGCTTATTTGAGTAATGGAGCTTCTAAACCGTAGTAAGCTCAGTCGCTATACATGAACCAAAGCAGTGATCTTCATTGCATAAGCATCGATGTTGATAGTTTTGCTAGTGTCTCAGTTCTTAAAGATTGACAGCAATTTAAGTTCTTGAACTAGGTGCAGGGCATTGGACAGCAACCCTGTTGTGTTTGTTGTTGCGAAGAGTCTTCCCGAGGCTTGGGAGCAAAGCCTTGTGCAACTAGCTGAGAAGGGCACTGTAATCGATACTGAGTACAATGAGAAGAGCATTGATGCACCTGCTGTTATAGTTGTTGAGCAACCCTTTGCTGAGCCAAGGATACACCTAAAGGGTATTGTGGCAGGCTCTCTAAAGGGTTTGCTGGAGTACGTGGATGAAGTTGTTAATGGGGTTCATGACCACTTGGTAGAGAAGTTTGGCTACACATATCATGAGAGACTCTTCAGCTACAAACTACCCGATGGGAGGGTTGTTAACCAAATTGAAAAGGTTGTTGAGAAGCTCAGGAAAGCTCCATACACAAGAAGAGCCCAGGCAATTACGTGGCAACCGTGGAAGGACCCTGAAAGCGAGCATCCTCCATGCCTTCAAAGAATATGGTTCAGAGTAGTTGATGGAAAGCTTACTATGCATGTTCATATGAGGAGTAACGACGCTTTGAAGGCTGCGTACATGAACATGTACGCCTTCACAGAGCTTCAGAGGTATGTTGCTCAAAGGCTTGGCGTAGAGCCTGGTAGATACATACACATAGCAGACTCCTACCACGTCTATGAAAGGGATTGGAAGTGGTTCAAGGCATTTGTTGAGCAGATAAGGAGTGGTGAGTCGAGAAAGAAGTGGAGAACAACAGACGAATTCATAAAGATGATTAGCGCATTAGAGGGCGTAACTAAGTAATGTGAAGCAGTGTTTTTAGCCTGAAGCATTCGCACATTATGCTGGTTCCCGCTCTATGCCTATAGAAGCTGTGTGTATGGGTGAGATACTAGCTGATTTAATTCCTGTAGAGCCTGGGCCTTACCGTGATGGTATGGTTGTTGAGGTTCACTTTGGTGGTGCACCAGCAAATGTTGCTGTTGCCATAGCTAGGCTTGGTCATAGATCAGGGTTTATTGGTGCTGTTGGTAGGGATCCCCTAGGCTATATGCTTAAATCGTTTCTAGAGATTGAGGGTGTTGATACTAGGGGTGTAGTTGTTAAGGATTACAGAACCTCTCTAGCGTTTGTTGCTCTTAGTGAGGGTGGGGAAAGGGATTTCTTCTTCTACAGAGCTCCATGGGTAGTAACAGCTGATACCATGCTAAGCCCTGAAGATGTGAGCTACAACCTTATTGATGAGGCTAGGATCCTTCATGTATCTGGTGTCTCCACTGCATACCCACCTCTTTCAGAAGCTGTTCACAGCGCTATGAACTATGCCTTTAGGAGAGGAAAGCACGTGTCTTTCGATCCTAACTACAGAGCTGATATCTGGGGCTCTGGAGAGAAGGCGTTAAAGGCTATGGATAGGTTCCTCAAGGCATCAACAATCGTTACCATGGGTCTTGACGAAGCTGTTACCATGTTTAGCTCTAGCGATCCTAGGGAGGTTGCTGAGAAGGTTATGAAGCTCTACACCAATGTTGATACTGTTGCTGTTAGGCTTGGTAGGAGAGGTGCCTATGTAAGGACTAGGGGTAAGGAGGTTTATGCACCTGCCTACGAGGTTAAAGCTGTTGATACAACTGGTGCTGGTGATGCTTGGACAGCCGCCTTCATAGTCTTCCACATTCTTGAGGGGAAGGATCTAGAAACCTCCGTCAAGCTAAGTAATGCTTTTGCTGCGTTGAAGTGTCTTAGGAGAGGTGCTGTAACAGGTATTCCGAGAAGAAAGGAGTTCGAGAGCTTTGTAAAAAGCTTAGGTCTTAGTGTTTAGGGTACTAGTAGTGGTATGGAGGATAGTAGCAGTATCCATAGGGGTGCTGGTAGATTTAGGTATAGGGGTGCTGTAAGCATCTTTGCAGGTCCATAAGCAATTGTTGCATGTAAGGCTACAGCCTCTCCAAGCGCTAATGATGCTAGCGCCTGCCATGATCTTCTCCTTCTCTTGAGAAGCCCTGCTAGTGTTATCGGTGCTAGTGGGAGTAGGTATGCTGAGGAAGCTACAGAGAGTTCTGCAACATACCCAATCCTAGCAATGGCGAAGAGAGAAGCTAGAGCAAGCATCACAGCTATGGCTACATATGATACTGCTAACGATGCTTTCTCACTAACAACCTTTGCCCTCTTCTCATAAAACTCCCTAGCAATGGCACTAGCAACTGAGAGAACTATTGAGTCTGCTGTAGAGATTGCTACAGCAACTATACTTGTATACACAACTGAGGGTTTCCCGAGGCGATTACTTGTGAATAGCTGTAATTAGTTGTGAATATCTTGCCTCGGGGTTCCCTGCATTGGGTCGGATTCTCATCCCCTCATCTGCAGGGCTATCAGGGCTCCACCTAACCCTTGAGCCCCTCATCTGCATTAAGCCTCTTAGAGCTATGTTCCAAGAAGCTACAACATCTCTAGAGGTTGTAACATCTCCGAGCACAACAAATCTATAGTTTATGAACCTCAACTGTTTCCCATTTGGCGATATCTTTGAAGTACCCCTAGGATCTACATAGATAACCTTTAAACCTTCTATTAATGCTTTGTACTCTATGTACGACTGTATCCTTCTGTAGCACCACATTTGCATCTCCCACAACAACTTATCTTCATTTGTCTTTTCTCTAAGCTTCTCTAAATCCTCAAGAACAATCAAAGCACTGTACCCTTTAGCAATACCAACAATCTTCTTAGCTATGTAGTGCGAAGAATCGTTCATGATGTTCCTCGCTCTTCTAAGCCATCTGGCCCTAACCCTTCTAACCCACTTCAAGGACCTCCAACTCCTAGGATACCTCTTCTGAAGCTCTTCAGCAAGCTTCTTTAGGTGAAGAGCTCTTCTAAGACCTTTGAAAGGTATTACACCCATTGTAACTAGATTACTATTTAAATCAATTACTGTGTATGTTATGTTGCTGAAGTTTATGTCTACACCCATAACAGCTTTCGGTTCCCTCAACACAGCATCCTTTATGAATGTTATGTAAACAAATATCTTGTTATTTCTGTAACTCACCTGTATCTCTCCAACTCTCCAAGAGCCGTCGAGGTACTTGTCTAGGTACCTATACCACTTGAGTTTTAGCTCAACCCACTGACCATTCAATACAGCTACTCTCAATGTTTTCGTGCTGAAGTCTATTCTGTAGTCTAGTGGATGTATCCTAGCAGTTAACTTCCTGAGTACTGGCTTAGAGCCGTTATTCTTCTTGGTTGCTTCAACAACCTCCTTAGCACGCTTATAGATTTCTGAAACGTGGTGAGCTCTAAAGCCAAGACTCCTCAACTCATTGTAGAACATCTTATGCAGTTGCTTTGTTGATGGAACCTTCTCTAAGCTCCAAATCTTGTCTACTATGTATTGAACTACATCTCTATACGCTTTTAGGAATTGGAGCAAAGCCTCGCCTCTCTCGGGGGCAACCGCCTCAACCTTGGCGGTTGCTCTAACCCTCATAGAGAGGCTCATCAATGCTTACCGCACATAATTTTGCTAGCAAGATTTATTAATTTTTCTAGCTTTCATATTTTTGGTGGTTTCATGAGCATTGTCTACATTTTTGAAGCATCCGTATCGAAGTACTCTGGAAACAGAATAGTCCTATACCCACCTAAAGAGTACCAGGAGAAGCTCAGAAAGTTCCACAGGAAGAAGGTTAAGGTGTTAGTGGTTATAGAAAGCGATTAAGCTACGTATTTACAGCTATTCACAAGTATTTGCAGTTGATGCAGACCTAGCTACGGCTAGTACTGCATGAGACTTGGCTATTATGTATGGCGCTACAGCATCTCTATTCCTAATAAATTGCTGTGTCAAGCCAGTAACATCCATGTAGACCCTGTAGCCTACGCCAAGAGCTACACATATTATTGTGTAGAGAAGCCCGTAGGTGGCGAAGTATGATAGCATCCTCCTAAACGCCTTCTCATCCTTAGGTATATAAAGCCTTTGAACGACCTGCGGGTTTGTCAATGCGAAGAATAGCCACGGCAATGTCATACCGATGAACATCTGAGCGCTCCAGTTAAACCTCCACAAAGCTGCATTTGATGATACCTCAACAAATCTTGCATAGTCAACACCAGTTGATGGTAGAAGATATGTGTAGAGCCATACGGTAATCGCTATAGCGCTTCCCAGCATCCAGATACCTTGATAGGCATCGGTTATGGCAACACTCCACATACCCGCTACAACAGTCCATAGAAGCGTTGCTGTAGCTGCAAAGGCCACCCCAATCTCGTACCCGTTTACAAGCCCTATCTGTGCAAAGAGCTCCCCCACCCCCTTCAACTGTGCTGAGGTGTAGGGGATAAGTGCAAAGAGGTAGAGAATCGCTACTATAATGCCTAGAGCTTTAGATGAGTAGAGATCTGATAGCATATCGGATGGGCTAATCCATCCACGCTCCCTCGCATAAACCCATACACGTGCACCAATAATAGATATTAGCAGAGCTGTTGATGCTAGGTACGCTAGCTCAAAACCTAGAGAGGCTA
>JAPWUB010000037.1 GCA_028275745.1 Desulfurococcales archaeon
GGGTTTATGACTGTTGCTACACCACTTACCAATGCAGTTGCAATGCTTGCTAAGCTCAATTTCTTAAGAACTATTCTGGGGTGAGCAGATCCAAAGAGCCTTGATATCACCTTTGCTGCTATGCTCTTCCTGTACTTTGCGTAGTATGGAAGTCTGTAGAAGACTGTGAGACCCTCATCTGTAAGCCTATATACCTCAACACTTGTCTTAATCTTTATGTGTAAGGGTTTCAGCAAGTATGCTAAGATCTTTAGCAACTTGGACTCCTTCTCCAACCTCGCAAATAGCCTTACAGGCTTCTTCTTATCGCAAAACATTTCTAGGTATGTCTTTGTACGCTCTATGCTGAGCTTCATAGCCGTAGCGATATCGCTTAGCGTTAGCGAGAAGTTTTTGGCTGTGCCTAGAGCTAGTATTGCTTCAGCTAAGTGAGTATACCTAATAATGTTTGCAATGATATCGTTTAGAATGTCTCTCCTCTCCTCTCTAGATACCCTAGGCACTCTATAGATGCTTCCAGCGCCAAGAACCTCCACAAGCTTCCTATAGAAAGCTAATCCAGTATCCGAAAGCCTGTACATATCCATACCACCATCAGCCTCCTTAACAACCAAACCCTTAGCCACAAGCTTCCTCAAAGCATCGAGAACAGCCTTATACCTCTCATCAAGGATCACAGCAATGTCCTTAGCAGGCATAGAGCCTTGAGAACCTAGTGCAAGAACTATTCTTAGCTGTAGCCACCCCCTAGCAAAATCAATGAACGAGTCAAGCTCCCTCAAAACACTGAGCCTGCTCATCAAATCCGTGTGGGGCACAGAAGCCTCCAGCCCGCTACTCATTCCAAGTCACCTCCTCTCAAACACAATCACAAGATCCACAAAGGTGGGAGTCTCCAAAGCAACATCAGCAACTCTATAACCCTGCAACACATTGGACAACAACTCTACAACACTCCTCAACACCTCAAGAGGTATAACACCGAATAGCTTAACCCTAAAAACGACCCTATCACCATAACGCTCAACACTAACATCTACAACACTACCCTCAACAGCCAGAGCCTGAATTACACGCTCAGCGAGATTCACACTCATCTTCAACCCCCATAATAAAGAGATGCGGCAGTAGAATCAGAAAGCAGGTTACAGGCATGTTCAACTCAACTAAACTGCCACGAGCCTCACAGCTTATAAACAAGCGCAGTAGTAGCAGTAGCCCAACAAAACACATTCCCTACAAAGAACAGCTAAGCAACACACCTACGGCTCTGCACTCAAGACACATTCAACTCTTTGTTTCTCTACCTGTTTTCGCTCTGCAGTCGTCTGTCATGCACAGACCTATAGCCCAACCTTGCACCTTACATCACTTTGGAAAAAGGTGAAGGAAATGACTGTAAGGACAAGGTTAGTAAAGGGTATTGTTGGTATTGAGGCTGCGATAGTGCTGATAGCGTTTGTTGTGGTAGCAGCTGCCCTAGCATTCGTAGTACTAAACATGGGCTTCTACACAACTCAGAGAAGCAAAGAAGTTATGAGCCAGGGGTTGGCACAGGCAAGCAGTGCGCTAGAGATAGATGGCACGGTACTAGCAAAAGTAGACACCACTAACCAGAAACTATCATGTGTCGTTATACCAATCAGATTATCAGCAGGACAAAAAGACGTTGACCTAACACCAGGCAAAGCCGACATCGCCGTCTGGGTAATAGACAAAGGCGGACTAACATCAACATATACTGATGATACACAAGCAATAACCACTAAGCAAGAAAATGAGTTTGTTATTGATACTCTCTGCCAGGCAGCTGCAAATACATGGAGTGGTGTTGCTGTTATTTGGAGACAGCCAAACAATGGTGATACTGTTCTTCAGGCTGGTGAGAAGGTGTTGGTGGTTATAGACTTCACTAAGTTGGGTAGTATACTAGGTAGTAAGGTTGATGGTGGTTTAAAGCCCTACGATGTGTTTAAGGTTGAGATTAAGCCTCCTATCGGCTCAGCGTTGACTATCGAGAGGCAGGTACCAGCATCCCTAACATATGAATACATAGACCTAGGGTAAGCGCAGGTTAGGCGATAAACAGTGACTATACACAAAAACAAAACCATTTTTTATTTTGCCTCTCACTCTTCATTCTCTGGTGGTAATACAACAGTGGCGTATATGCTTATTGTTTTTGAGGGTCTTGGCTTTATTTTTCTAGGTTTTGTTCTGCTTTACCTTCTTTCAATATACAGTAATAGCTTTGTGATGTACTTCTTGTTGGCTTTGTCTGTTCTATCCTTTGCAATAGGTTTCCACATTATTCTCGCTCTAGTTATGCATATTATCCGAGTTCGCAAGAGGAGAGTTGTAGAGAGTGAAAGAGAAGGTGAGGCTGTTGGAGAGCTGGCCATGTAACTGCATTTTCTGCAGAGTCTTTGTTCACCCGATTCTCAGGAGATTTGCATCATCAAAACCTTTGCCTATGCCTGAGAAGCAAGCAAATGAGCTGGGTTTGGAGGAGGGTGTAACAGTAAAGCAGGTTCCTCAAGAAACCTCATCTACTCCAGCAATAGATTTTGATAGGCTAACCAAGGCTGTTTCTGACCAGGTTTCTCTCCTTGTAGACTCTAAGCTCAGGGAGCTCTCTACGCGCATTGATGCTGTTGAGGCTGAGGTTAAGAAGATTAGGGAAGAGATGTCTAAAAGCATTGAGGATTTAAGAACATCGCTAGTTGATATGAGGGCTGTTATCGACGAGCTTACAAATCCATTCAATATTTTGAGAAGCTTTGCCTCAACATCCAAGGAGCAGCCACCAAATGTTGATAGAATTATTGAGAGTTTTGAGAAGGTAACCGAAATGCTTGTAAAGAAAGGGCAGTCAACAGCTTCTGCCCCAAGCTCCCAAGGTGGTGTAGCTGAGGCTTATGCTGGTAAGGTTGGTGAGTTTCTGGAGAATCTGCGTAGAGAAGCTAAGGTGGGTGAGGCACCTAGCAAGCCTGGGTTACTAGCGTTGATAAAGCTGATAAAGTGGGCTGATGATATGCTTAGCAGAGTTCCTAAGGAGGTTGTTGAGGAGATTGCAAGGTTTATGAAGATGGCTAACGTTATTAGTGAGGATGAGGAGAAGCTAATTCTCAACGTTCTAGAGTTTGTGTATAAGTCGAGGAAGCTAGGGATGAAGATAAGCGAGCAGGTTATGTACATATACAACCTTGCAAAGGTTTTTGGTGTAGAGGATAAGGAAGCAGGTGAAGAGGTTCTGAAGCTGGCTATGGACAGCGGCATGGGCTGAGAGCATGGCTTCAGAGAGCATCAGCATCGCAATAATAGTTACAGCTTCTATAATCCTAGCAGCAATGGTTTCTGTAGCTCTATTTGCGCAGTGGGGTGTTTTAGACTCTTCAATGCGCCTAATGCTGAGAAATGCGCAGGAGAGGCTAGAGACAGGAGCATCAATAGCTTTAGTAGCTCTAAACACCTCTGGCGCAACAAAATACTTTACTATCTACGCAAAGAACACAGGCTCAAGAGCTTTATCACTAAACGAGATTCAATTAATTGATGTATACCTAAAGGACTCGAGCAAGGTAATCCTAGCAACATACAGTAGCAATGGCGGAGCAAATAAGTGGAACTTTACTGAAACAATGCCAGATAATGTGTGGAGCGTTGGTGAAACCATCATTATAAAGGTGTACAACGCAACAAACCTCTCAACACCAGTTACCGTAACACTTGTACTACCAAATGGTGTGAGTGCTGAGTACACGTATACTGGGTGAGCCTGGGGTGAGAGGCTCTTCAGCACCCATTCTAGCACTAATCTTTAGCACAATTATAATAGCGTTAGCTGTTTACTCCCTTTACATGCTTCTCAACACAGTGACAACTCTGCAGGTTGCTCAGAGAAGGGGAGTGTACATAGCATGTGAAGGCCTTAGAATAGTTAATGCAACCTTGGTTAGTGGAAGCAAGGTTAATGCGACAGTAGTTAATGAGGGTGTGGGAACACTAACCGATTTATCGGGCATGGAGCTTGTTGTAGTTCTAAAGACTGGTGATGGAAGTGAGTATAGCTATGTACTAAGATTCTGCAGAACCCTGTCACCTGGGTGCTGGACCCCCATAAAGATCCTTGCAGGTAGCATGGAGTATAGCTATGATGAGCACAAGTATTTAAGGCCTGGAGAATATGTGTACATAACTGGATTACTACCTGCATCAGTGAGCAACATTTCTTACGGCTACATAGTCTCCTTCACCTCGTGCTCTAGGGCTGAGAGAATACTTACAACTGTGTGATGCATTATGGCAGGGGCTAAATCGGTTATTACAACTGGTAGTGAGGAGCTTGATTCTAGGCTTGGTGGCGGTATACCAATCCCTATGCTACTACTTGTTGAGGGTGATCATGGGACAGGGAAGAGTGTATTCCTTCAGCAGATAACCTACGGTGCTCTGAAAAGCAATTTCACAGTGTACTATATAACGACTGAGGCAACAGTTAGAGAGTTTCTTCTACAGTCAAAGAGGGTGAGCCTCGATCTAACAAGCTACTTTCTGCGTGGCAAGCTCAGGGTTTTTCCAGTGCATATGGAGGGGGCTAAGTGGGCTAAGCAGATAGCTAAGCTATTGCTTCATGTAGTTGGAGACTTTATGAAGAGGACCTATGAGTACTGGGACGTATTCATAGTGGACTCATTCTCTGTGCTAGCAGTTTACGCAACCACGAGTACAGTTCTAGACTTCCTCACTCTAGCAAAGAACATTGTTTCACAGGACAAGGTTGTGATACTATCTGTTCACCCTGGTGTGCTAAGCGAGGAGATAATGATTAGGCTTAGAAGCGTGTGTGATGGTTACATAAGGCTAAAAATTGTTGAGGTAGGGGGCATGCTCCTCAAAGCTATGGAGGTGGCAAAGTTCAGAGGGGCTTTAGGACCAGTAGACAGTGTGATAGCGTTTGACGTTGACCCTGCTTTCGGCATAAAGGTTATGCCACTATCGCTGGCAAAGGCGTAGAGCCATGAGCGTAGCACGACTCGCACTAGATTCGAGGCTAGCTAAGCACGTTAAGGAGCATCCATATCTATACACGTACATTGCGAAGGTGGCTAAAGAGGTTGGGGTTCCACAGTTTTACGACACGTACGAGCTTAGCTACGACATGAAGAAGTGGAGAAATGTAAACATCTTGTACCCTCTTGGCAATGGAATATACGTGCACGTTTATATGCCTCCTCAGGGAACAGTAAGCGGGTATAGGAAGTATATTGCTGTAGAGCCTCCAAGACCCCACCAAAACTTGTTCATGGTTATAGAGCTTAAGCTTGCAGAGGTTATCTCAGAAGCTGACGTGGTTGAGGATCCAGAGGAGAAGAAGAAACTACTTATTAAGAAGCTTGAAAGCGTTGTGAAGCTCGTTAACGAACCAGTTAACTATGAAAAGCTTAGTGCAGATGTTAAGAAAGTTCCTGTGTATGTGAAAGACTATGAGTATCTGAAGTACTACCTAGTAAGGGACAAGGTGGGCTTAGGCATTTTAGAGCCGTTCATTAGAGATCCATGGCTAGAGGACATAACATGTAGAGGCCTGGGCTTCGTTTATGTTGTGCACAAGATTTTTGGACCTCTTGAAACAAATATAGAGTTTAAGACTGAGGAGGAGCTCGACAGCTTTGTCATAAGGCTTGCGGAGAGGATAGGGAAGCCAGTATCTCATGCCAGGCCGATTGTGGATGCAACGCTTCCCGATGGCTCAAGAATAAACATTGTTTACGGCTCTGATGTGAGCCTCCATGGCACGAACTTCACAATAAGGAAGTTCTCCAAGATACCTATAAGCATAACACAGCTGATTTCATGGAACACCATGGATGCGAGGGTAGCTGCTTACCTATGGATACTGCTCAACAATAACATGAGCGGCTTTATATGCGGTGAAACGGCTTCGGGCAAAACAACAACACTCAATGCTATTGCAGCCTTCATACCTCCAACATACAAAGTTGTGACTATTGAGGATACTGCAGAGGTTCAGCTTCCTCACCCAAACTGGGTTAGGGAGCTCACAAGGGATACAGGATCAAAGGAATCATCAGTATCAATGTTTGATCTGCTTAGAGCAGCACTGAGGCAAAGACCCAACTACATAATTGTTGGTGAGATAAGAGGCGCTGAAGCTGCAATAGCTTTCCAAGCGATGCAGACAGGGCATCCTGTTCTCTCAACGTTTCACGCAGCATCAGTTGAAAGAGTTATTCAGAGGCTTACAGGAGACCCTATAAAGATACCGAAGAGCTTCATGGATAACCTAAACTTTGTGCTTATTCAGAGCGCTGTGTGGAGAGAGGGAATTATGGTTAGGAGAGTGCTCAGCGTAAACGAGATTATAGGCTACGATCCCAAAGCAGATGCAGTTGTCTATGTACCGGTGTTTGTCTGGGATCCTGCAAGAGACGTCTTCGTGTTTAGGGGCAGGGGTGCAAGCTACCTGCTCGAGAATAAGATTGCTGTAATGAAGGGTATTAGCAGGACGGAGATGAGGAAGATCTATGACGAGTTAGAGATGAGGGCATACTTCCTTCAACTCTTGATAGAGAAGAAAGTGTTTAACTACTACGATGTGTGGAAAGCCATTGTTAAAACATACGAGCTTGGTCTCGAAACAGCGATTAGAAGGCTTGAGAGGGGGACCCTACTATCGTAAGTCTAAGAACAGCTTTGCTAAATCCATATCTCTGGCTAACCCTAGTGCTAGTAGCCTCAGCCCTCCTTATACCTCTATCCCTGGTGCAGAGACTAGCATTACTAGTTTCAGCACCCATACCCCTGGTAATTCAATACTCAATTAATTTGATTAGAAGGCGTGGTTTAGAGGCTGTAGTTGATGAGGATCTTCTATACCTAATCACACACATGTACTCAGTAGCTACAGGTAAGCCTCCACATGAGAGGCTGTTTATGCTTGGTGGAGTGAGTGGTAAGGGCTATGGAAAATACACAAGGTATCTAAACAGGATTAGCACTATAGCTAAGCAATGGGGTTACGGATTTGTGAGAGCAACAAGGATCGTAGCCAGCAAGATTACCAACGCAATCTTTAGGGATTTCTTGTATAGGCTTGCAGAAGCAATTAATGTTGGTGAGGATCTGGAGATATTTCTTCAGATGGAGCAGTCAACAATGCTAACAACCTATGAAGCTGACTATACAAGGGTTTTGGAGGCCCTAAAGCTTGTTCTAGGAATATACACTGCATCGATAAGCTCAGCAATATTCATTAATGTGAATCTGGTCCTCATAGCCTTTCTCTTAGGGAACCCACTTCTACCCGTAATCGCATTCGTAGCAACCATAGGTGCGTTAATAGCGTTGCTACTGCTCATAAAAAAGCTTTTGCCTAAGCAAAGGCTTGTACACGATCTAAAGATTAACATGCCCGAGATAAGGCTGTATCGATACACGCTCATACTATCGTTAGCCATAGCAACTGCACTAAGCATATACACATTTACATTGTTTAGCGAGTCTTCATACACTCTTACAGTATTTGGTTTCACAATGCTTATACCAGGAATTATTGGTAGGAGGATAGAGAGGAAGGTTAAAGAGGTTGAGAGTTTCTTCATAATATTCATAAGAAGCCTTGGCCTAGTATTCTCCATGATCAGAAACTATACACAAGCAATTAGAAGTATACTTGCTTCAGAACTCGGCATACTAACGAAGTATCTGAGGAACTTGTATGCAAGGCTTTTGAATGGCATAGACCCCAGGGTAGCTATGTACTACTTTGTTGGTGAGTCAGGAAGCGAGATCGTGAGGAGAGGTATAGATATATTCTACGACGCTGTTGAAGCTGGTGGTGATCCTGTAAAGGTTGGGGAGAGCCTGAGCACAACAATTCAGAGAGTAATCAATTTGCGTAAACAGAGAGAGCAGGTTGCAAGAGCATTTCAAGGAGTAATCTACATCTTGACACTATTAACAGTGGCATTAGCTGAATTCGTATTCACGCTGGTGATCCTTCTTCAGCAAGTATTTGTAGCGCTTGGCGCAGGTGCTCCAATACAGATACTGCCAACAACATACATAAACCCATTGCTGTTATCACTACTTAAACTTGGCCTAGTATTTTCAATAACCATAATGAACGCCTTCGCATTAGAGCTTGCTCGCGGAGGCTTCACAGGAGCGGCATGGTTCCACGGCGGCATACTGCTAATACTAAGTGGTGCCACAATGATAGTTTCATCAATGTTCTCAAAAATGATACTAGCAACACTACAGATCCCGCAAGTGCAGCTCCCATAAATCATTGAGGTGCTCGGCTATGGAGAGATCAAGGATTTTGTAAGGTTATAGAAAAGCTGGTTCAGATACTGAGTCAAACTATTCACTAGGTGAGGAAGGGTCGTGACAAACACGATAATGGAGATGTACGCCACTGCAGTGGCAATTCCAACAACAAACTCATTGTCAGAGGTTAGGATAGAGGTAATACTTGCTACAATAAGAACCAATGAAGCTATGGTAATGGCAATAAGCAGAGGTAGGCTATTAAGAATTAACAGAACTAAGGATGAGAGAGGCGAAGGTCCAAACACAATATATGCAACAACAGCTGTAACAGTGGAGATCAGAATTACAGTAGATATGATGCGCACCTTACTCCTACGTTTTGAAGAGCTTCTAGAGGGCATGGCGTGCAATAGCCGTTGCACAGAATCTCTATCCCAGTTTTTAACCCCTTATCAAGCTATACATCACAGCATTAAAAGGATCCGCTCTCAGCGCATCATCTTTGTCTTGGGGTGAGCAGGTCTAAATGATTTGTGCAAAATGCAGGAATATAGTAATAGCTGTTCTTGTGATACTATTCCTCGGAATCAGCGCTATTCCCAATACTGCTAGAAGCTATTCAGATTACAATGTTCCGTCAGCCATATTCTACACCTATAGAAAGCCACAGCTACTAATTGTTCTAAGAGATTTAGTGTCAGCGTTAAGGGATAGTGAGGATCTTGTGATGTACCTTAGGGGTGGAATTCCACAAACAATTTCATTTACTGATACTAAATACGGCGAGAGCATCAATATATTCACCTCCATTAGCATAAATAATGCAACCCTTGATTCAATGAGCTTTGATTCCTATGCAATAGAGTTCAAAGGCTTCTACGTTAAGACCTCTTACAGCTCTAAGGGCATGGATTTGACTCTATACGCTGCCCCTATATATGGATCCAAAGCCTTCTACATATCGCTATGCATCTCTGGCTCAGCTTCGCTAAGCCACGTAATGTTGTTGTTAAGAGCAGTGGAAGTAGTAAAGGTAATCGATGTCAAATCCTCATCTCTTACACTTCTCGTCAAAGATGTGCCAGTTAATCTGCTACTCTCACCAGGAATAAGATTTATTCACATATTTAATGAGACTAGCATAGGCGTAGAAGTTGCTCTACCAAGTGAAGGGTGTCTCTCTGCACTGCTCTCGTTCAATCCCAGCACCAATATCGATTGGCGGAGTGTAGCAGAAGGCATTAACAAAACATTCCAAGAATTTGCAGAAATCATTAGCAAGTACCCAGTTATCAGATCTACGGATCTTGAGATCCAGAACCTATACCTTCTATCACTCTACAACACAATAAACATGCTTACACCTGTAGCAACCAATAAAAGCTATGTAGACAGCCTTTCCCCAGAAATGCTTGCACTCAACTATATCTCGCTATTGCTGAACCCATCAATAACATGTGCTTCTCCTCCAAACAAAATCCTAACCATCGACGACGCCTATGCAGTAACCGTTACTGCATACCTCTACCTAGCAAGAGGTAGATGCACAGATTACATCACCAGAGATTTTGTTGAAAGCATTCTGTCATACCTAGCTAATGTCAGCACCTTCAACTCGTTACCAGATCTTGCTAAAGCATACAAGATCGCAGATCTAGTTGAACTCATTGCAACTTCGAATGGATACCAAGATTTAGTTAAACAAGTAAGAACAATTGAGGAGGAGCTTAGAAGCAAGCTACAGAGGTTCTACAACGGCTTTTGGTACTCAACAAGCCCAGGCACAACTATGGTGGAAGACAAGGATCTTGTTATGCTTGCCGCTATAGCAAACTATGGCATTCCCTACGCTGAAGAACACTTAAAGTTCGTTGCTCGTTTCATATCAAAAGCAGACCCCTCTAAAATCAGTATTGATGGGAAGTACATCAGTGATGCTATAGAGGCTCTAGCTAGGTATGGGTACCTTGACCAGGCACTGAAGCTTACATCAATATACTACAAAGCTGTGGTAAATGATGGCATACCATGCCTCGATTTCTTCAAGGCGGTACTCAAAGGGTTTCTAGGCATAGATGCAACATTTGGAGGCATTGTGATAAAGCCCTGCATTCCGCTTGTCTTGGCAAATACTACGCTAATAATTTCATCTAGGACTGTAAGCTTTTATGAGTGGGGTACAGAGATAGAGAAGATATACATTGATGGTGCTCTTCACCTAAGCCCTATAATATCGTGGGATACATGGTTCGGGAGCAAGTCCATAGCTGTATTTCTGAAAGGTGAGAAACTATTTAGGCTATGCCTACAGCTCTTAGAGAGGGGAGCACCAATAGCGGGTAGCGCTATAACCATTCTTACAGCATCAAGCCTAACTTCCATAGGCTATACAAATAGTAGTGGAGCTCTATGCACAATCCTTCCATGCAGTAGCAAGCAAGTGCAGCTAGTTGTGGGGAGCAGGTCTATAAGCATAACCCTGGATACAGCTACCTGCACAGATACATCGATGATCATAGATGTAGCGGGGAAGGAGACTGGTATGGAGAAGACATCACAACAAACATTAAGTAATATAAGTAATATTAGTAAAGATGTTGAGAACTTGCACACAATTGTGAACCAATTATCAACAGCTATTAGAGATCTGCAAAGAGATGTTAATGCTGTTAAGAGTAACGCATCAAATGCTTTAGCACAGGTAAGTATTTTGAGAGAAGAGGTATCAGCACAAAACGCTTTTACGAGAAACCTACTCTACATACTACTCGCTATTTCAGTAACAGCTCTTGCACTATCCATTTACAGCTCTTGGGGAAGAAAATGACTGGCGTAAACAAATTGATAGCAGTAACAGCTCTACTACTGCTGTTGCCACTTCTGCTATCATACCCCAGTACAAGTCTCACCAGCCAAAGTGTAATTTCTTATACGGATGTTGTGACATGGCTTGACTGGGTTATGACACTAAACATAGACGTTCCTTCCATGCTTACTCTAGGTACTGTAACAAACATGAACGTTACAATAACGTTGAAGGAGAAGGGCTTAGGCAGGCATGTGTGTATAACTTCGGTTTCAGCATCTTTATCAAGTGTTTCCGTCTCTACATATCTAGGGTTTCTGAAAACCGTTGGAGACTCAGCTACAGCCACCCTACAGCTTCCAGTGGTATCAACCTACTCACGCCCTTTACCAGGCAATATAATCGCTGAGACGATGCAGATAAGCGTTAGGGGGTATGTTGAGCTTGAGAATGGTACTAGGAGACAGTTCTCATTTGCAAAGACCATACCTGTAAACATCTATGCTCCTCCTACAAGTGTAGTGGCATATGTTATTCCACTGTTGGTAAGCAATGGTGTAGAGCTTCTTGTAAATATTCAAAACCTTGATATTCACCCTGTTTTCAATACCTATGTAACGTTTCTTATTAATTCAACTAGATATAGCACCAACTATCTTGGGGTGCTTGAACCAGGGGCGCAGAAATCCCTTTCACAGATACTGCCCCTTAGTCCAGGGACATACAGAATCCTAGCAGTAGTTAATTACACAACTATTTACGGAGTAAGCTCGTCATATGTGGCAACAACCATTGTAATCGTTCCTGCAACTCCTAGTCTAAACATAGTAGTTAACGCTACAAGAGTTGTGGTTGGTCAAGGGGTGGAGATAAAGGGATTTATAAATCCTAGAGCAACGCTAGGTGTAATTCTTGAATACAGCCTAAACGCTTTTGATTGGAGCCCTATAGCCACTATCGAAGCTAGGAACTCCTCATTTACCTATACATGGAGACCTTCAACCCCTGGCGTGCTTTACCTAAGGGCTAGAACAATAGAGACTGAGAGGTATAAGGAGGCCATAAGCAACACCGTTACCTTAACCGTTGAAAAGGTTGCTCCATCCATAAGGTTATCAGCAGATTCAGACATAGCCAGGGTAGGAACCTCAATAAAACTTGAAATTGAGGTAAGACCCAACATTACAATACCAATAACAATTATGTACAAGAAGCAGGGTGAGAGTGCGTGGAGAAACTATACAACAATATTGCCTGACAAGAGCGGAAAAGCCGCAATAGCATCACCTCAATTCACTGATGCAGGCATCTATATATTCAAGGCAGTAGCTCAGGAAACCAGCATAACAACCTCTGGTGAAAGCAATGAAGTTATGGTAACAGTCTACGCACCAGCAACTTCAGCACCATCTCAGACAACAACTACA
>JAPWUB010000040.1 GCA_028275745.1 Desulfurococcales archaeon
GCTTCTTTAGCATGCTTAATTCTTTTCTGTGCTTGTCTAATGTAGGATCTCGCCATAGCAACATTGTTCAGATCTCTATCACCTCACCAGGTCTATACTCCTTCTTCAATACCTAGTACCAGAGCTTGCCAACCCTCTTCCTCTCAGTACCTAAAGTCTTCAACTTCTCAGCAATTTCATCAAGAACTTTCTTAAAGAAATCATTCCTGTCAAAAACAATTACAGCATATACAACCATGTCTAGGCATATAGGTCTATACTTCTCAGCCTCCTCAACATCTAGAATAATTGGTGAAAAATCTACGTATATGCCCCTGGACCAGAGCTCTTCAACAAAAGGCTCAATCACCTCTTCAGCCTTCTCAAAAAGCTCAAGCCTCTTAAACCTAGATCTGGGCAGATCCCTAGCAACTATAAGTATATCCACATCAACATCACTCCTAGCTTCACCACGAGCAACACAACTGAAGATAGTTATAGATACTAGCCTACCTATTACTAAAGACTTGCTGAAGTATATTAACAAGCTTTGTAGTAAGGGTTCTATATGGTTCAGTTAAGTTCTCTACACCTATCCTATAACTCGGTAACTCCATTACTTATTACCCAAGGTCTAGCTAGCCACAGTAACCACTGTATATCTCATTAGCCTCTATACCCAGCTTCTTCAACAACTTTTTGGTAATGCCACGTTTCTTCTCATAGCTATAGATGTATGGACTCATAAGGTATATGGCTTCTGGCTTAGCATCGAGCTCTACAAGACCCTTGTATATAGCGTCGTAATCCCTTAAACAGCTCTCACCATAATCACTAGTTTCAATTCTCAGCTTATCTCTTTCTAGCCTAGCTTTAAGCTTGGCATCCCCTTTCCTAGCCTCTAGAATACTACCCCTAACAACAGTTTCAAAACCTAGATCCTTCAAAAGCTTTTCAAACTCGCTTAAGCTAATCAATCTCCTTAACATGAGTATTGTTAAGAAGCACATAGCACTATCACTATAGTAAACAATCTTTTGCAGGCCCTATATGCTTTATAACCTTAGAACAACCTTTATCTCCTCCCTACTAAGAGACTTCTTAAACGCCTCCAAACCATTTTCAATGCCATGAAGTACGGATGTGATCAAAGGCTTTACAGCTCCAGATTTGAGCATTTCTACAGACCTCCTAAACTCTCTGAAAGTACCACACCTAGTACCAATAATTCTGAGCTCCTTAACAACGGCTTTAGTCATATCAGCTTTGAATAGTGCTCCTGGCGTTGACTTGAGGTGTATTACTCCCCTAGGTCTAGTAATCTCAATGGCTGGTTCAAGACCTTCAGTACTTCCACTATCTTCAAAAACCATGTCGAAGCCTAGACCTTCAAGTGTGTACCTAGCTACATACTCCCTAGCCTCATCAACATAGATAATATCCACATTAAGCTTCTTAAAGTATGTAGCCTTTGGGCTACCCCTCCTAGCAACAACGATGGGTTGAAGACCCATGTTGAGCAGCACTTGTGTTGCTAAGTAAGCAATGTTACCTGTACCAATAACAGCTACTCTACTCATTGGTGTAAGCGGGAACTGCTCAAAAGCATTGAGAATAGCTGCTAATGGCTCAACCTCAGTAGCTATAACAGGGTCTAGATAATCAACAGTGTGAAGAGCTTGAATAGGGGCAATGAAGTACTCAGCGAATCCCCCATCAAAATCTATCCCAAGAGTCTTCTTATAGGGCTGTTTCCGTAAATAAGGCTAGTTAGGGTTGTTTAAGTCCTTTTAGGGCTATGAGATATGCTGATGCCGTGTGTCTGTCTACCCTAAAGATTCATAAACTCCTAGACAAATAGCAACTAAGTGGTGGGTGCCGAGTCCCAAGACCCGTGGCTGAACTGCGGTGCGCGGCTCGGCACCGTGCCGTGAGGAACCCGAGGGTGGCACTAAACGACTCTAAAACACCAAAAACAACCACTCTCGGGTGAACGGCAATGCGTGTAGAGACCCATTCTACAGTAGTAGCACTTACTACAGGGGAAGTTGATCTCGCTAGTAACTAGAGATCCCTACTAACAACTACACCAGCAACCTCATGACCAGGTATAAGAGGGGACTTGAACAATGGGTACGAGCCCGTGTAGAAAGCCGTGGCTGGGTCTGCATCAGCTGTATATACCTGTGAATAGCTGTAAATGCATTGGTCTAGCCATGCAACATTTTCACTAAAGCTTATAACCATGATAAACACCTAGTGCTTTCAAAACCCCTGTGAACCCGCATTGATGAGGGTTTGGCAACCCCCTGGCTGCCCCCAAGGTGTGGGCAAGGGGCTGAAGCAGATGAGGGGCTTGGGGGTTAAGTGAAGCCCTGATAGCCCGGGCAATGATGCTATGAAGACCCGAACAGAGCCCGGGAACCCCGGGGCAAGATCCACAACTAATTACAGCTAATTACAAGTAATTGCCTCGGGGAAACCCTTGTCTGTTCCACATATACCTACAGCAACAGTCTTTATCAGAGCCCACCCCTCTGAAGGTCTAGGATCCTCAACCTTCTCAAGCCTAAGATCAAAAGCCTTGTACAACCTCAAAGCCTTCAGACATCAGCACTCCGTATAGCGTCAAGCTCAAGCTAGAGTTTGAAAACAAGAACGTTTAAATATCTGTTTAAATATTTGTGCTATATATGTGGCTATCCAAGCCATATAGAGCCCGGGGGACCATGAGGATAGTGAGTTTGTCGCCTTCAGTAACAGAGACTCTTGTACTTTTGGGATTGGAGGATGAGATTGTTGGTGTAACGCCTTGGTGTTTGCCTTACCTTAAGAATCCGCGTAACAAAGTTATTACAGGTACTTATACACATATCTTCATTGATAGGCTTAAGCAGGTTAATCCAGATATTGTGTTCCTGCAATCTAGAGTTCATGATGGGTTCCTAGAACTTGTTAAGAGCCATGGATTTAATGCTTATCTGATGCCTCTACCAACAAATGTTTATGCAATAATATCGCATATTATACTCGATGTAGGGGCAATAGTTAGCCGGTACTATGAGGCTCGCGACCTTGCTGAAAGATTCCTGCAAAGAATCTACAGGGTAATGGAGAGATCAAAGAATGTAAAGAGAAGGCCGAGGGTCTACATAGAGTACCTCTGGCCAGATAAATCATTCTCAACAGCAGGAGCACTCACATTTATAGATGATGGTGTCTGGATTGCTGGTGGGGTGGATATCTATAGAGATGTTGTCTGGGGATTTTTCACTCCTCGAGATGAGGATACTGTTCAGCGAGATCCTGAAGTGGTGCTAGTTAATATAGAAGAACCTTTCATGAATATTTCCATAGAGGAGTACAAGAAGATTAGGAAACCTCTTGAAAGCACTAAAGCATTTAGGGAGGGTAGAGTTTACCTGGTGAAGGAGAGTAGGGAAGTTAATCTAGCTCACTTCGGACCATCATTCGCTGGTACAATTGAATGGCTAAATGAGACGCTTCAAACCATTGCATAGTTCTAGACTATAACTAGCGAGTTCTAGCACATTTATGGTGTTCTAGGAAATATCGGATATACCTTCCCCTTCAGCTTCACTGTGTAAGAGCTTCTGAAAATCACATTCATTAAGTGCTTTTCAGCTCTTTGCTTTGCCTCTACAAGCTCTTCATATGTTAGTCTTCTCCAAGGTGCTGTGGATACGGGTATATACTCATCTATTATTAGAGGAGTGGAAGTATTTAAATGTGTGGCTATGAATCTGGCCACTTCCTCTACATCCTTCGCATCATTGAATCCTGGAATGAGTATGGTTCCAATAATAACCCTGTAACCTTGTTTGAACACGTTCTCGATATTGTTAAGAACTCTATTTAGATCAGAAGCTTTCCTACCCATGTACATGGCGAACCTCTCAGGCCAAATGCTCTTGATACTAATCTCCAGTGTATCCTCCTTATGTATACACTTAAGAACCTTGTCTAGGAGGTATCCATTAGTTAGGATAGATACCTCTAAGCCTAGGTCATGTAAAATCTTCATAATGTTGCAGAATGAGGGATCTGCTGTAGGCTCACCCCCCACCAAGAACAGCTTGTTTCAATCCAAACTCTCTATCAACACTCTTCAAAATCTCAGCAAGTTCCTCTATCTCGAGTAGCCTAATCTTAACATTACTTAAGCTCCTCCCATTATCTCCGAGGTGGTGATCCCATAGAAACTTCCTCCTTACACAGCCCCAAGCACCCAAAGTTGCATGACAGGAACTGTATATAAACACTCTTATCATAGTCATAGTAAGTTATGTGATATATTGTTGTCTTAGTCATAAGGATTGTCCATGATTTATAAGCTGTATTGGTATAACAACCCTTCTATATACCAATATCTAGAATCTGTATCTTTACATCGTATACCTTCTCTATTAGCTCCTCCCTAAAAACATCATCAGAGTTACCAGCAGCCACAATAATTCCATTACTTAGATAATGCTTATGATCCTCTGCTCCTTGATAATGCTCCAAACAAGTTCTAGAACCTCAAGATTGTACTTAATGTCGAGGAATGCTGTTGGCCCATCCAGTAGCAGCACCCTTGGCTCCTGAATCAAGGCCCCTTACTATGAGGACTCTCTGAAAACTCTCCAGAGCTAAGCTCATCTAGTCTCCTGTTAAGTAAGTGCGTAATGTTTAACCTCTTAACAATAGCGTCTATTACCTCTAAATCCCTTCTCAAAGGGATAAAGCTATAGAACTTGCTATGGGGATACCAACAGTTAATAGGAACTCTAAAACTGTATGATTGTATGGACCTCGATATGTTGGCTCTACCAAGGCTATTAGCCTCCCCCGCTCCCTAAGAGGAACACTATTGATGAGCTTCCTTCCCATCTATGTATACAGCACCTCTCAAAGGCTTAACAATAGAGGTGATAGCTCTTAGAAGCGTTGTCTTCCCAGCTCCATTATATCCTATAACAGCTACTACCTCACCCACACTAGCCTCAAACGACACACCTCTTAATGCTAGTATAGAGTTTTAGTAAACCTCTACACCATCTGCTACTAGCTTCATTCTCTCAACCTCTTAATGATTAGGTATACAAGGAATAGTACACCAATGATAGAGGTTACTACACCTAGGGGTAGCTCTGCTACAGCATCTACATATATACTTATCAGCTTAACAATACTATCGGCAGATAATGCTATTGAGGCTCCAACAAGGATGGCAGTAGGCATTGAAAATAAGTGGTTTGAGCCTACAAGGAATCTCGCTATGTGTAGTGCCACAAGTTCTATGAACCCTATGATCCCCACATAAGAAACTATTACAGCCGTTAGGAGGGATACTACAAACGCTCCTAGATGCCTTATAAATTCTGGTTCGAAACCAAGTTGCTTAGCGTTAGGGATCCCCATATAGATACGCATTCAGTGGTTTAATAAATGGTAACGAAATGAATGTGAGAGACAACGACAAATCAGCCATTAGTGATATCTCCTTCTGTAGAACAGTTGCTGTGCTACCACGTAGGAAGTATACATACTGGCTTCTAAGCATGCTTTGAACTATGTACAGAAGTACATGTGATAATCCTGAAAACAGGGATGCAACAGCTATACCGGCTAGCATCATCGAGATATCACTACCTCCACCAAGCCTAGATAGCAAAACTGTTGGCATGTACCCTGATAAAGCGCCTAAGAACACTACAACAATTATGTGGTGTCTGTAAACCATTAACGAGGGTGCGAAAATTAATCCTAGAGTAACAAATGTTAGTGCTGTTTATGATAAGCTAAATATGTAGGGATCTGCAAGAGGATTCCTAGTAATAGTCTGCATAAGCAAACCCGGAAGTGCAGGTGTAGCTCCAGATAAAAGTGTGGCTAAGGCTCTTGCAAGCCTGAGGAAAACCACATTCGCAATTGCTTTTTCCGGATTAGGTGAAAGACCAAATAACGTTTGAAAAACTAGAATTGGGTCAAGCATTGCAGGGCCTATAGAGAGGTGCACAACAAATAATGCAACAGTTAAGAGTGTAAGGAGGGAGAAGAAGATTAAAAAGTTCCTAAGTTTTGATTCATAAAAGCTTATTGCCACATTACTATACCTCTACTGCTACAGCCAGCAATGCAAAGTCATAGCCTGCTACAGGAACTTGAATTACTAGTGGTGCTACCCAAGCCTCTGAGATCTTTACAACATCAGCTCTCTGCACTTCGCCAAAGATCTCTGGATGGATAATCTTTGCAAGCAGCAGCAATGTATCACCTATTCTTGGCCCTGGTCTAGACAGCATATCATTAGCTTCTCCTGTTAGCATATATACTCTTCCAGTTCTCCAAGCTGTTGTATTAACAAGAGGTGTCTGCTTCAGTTCGTCAGCAACCTTCTTAGGGTCTATGCCGTGAGCAGTAATAATGATTACCTCTGGACCTTGAGACAGTATGTACTCGTAGCTTAGCTGTGGCCAATCACTATACCTAGACGCTATGTTTCTTCCTCCAGCAGTCTCTATTAGCCACCCAATGAAGGTGTCTCCACCAGCACTCCAGAGGCCCCATGAAGGTGGTCCAACTAGTTGCAGAACCCTAGGTTTAGTAGCATTAGCTTGTGAAAGCTTTGTAGCCACAAACCTTACCTTATCATCTATTGTTTTGATTAGCTCCTCAGCCTTCTGCTCCACACCAAATACCTTGCCAAGAGTCCTAATATCCATGTACACATCGTACTGGTTCTTAGCAGCATCACACACAAGGAAGAATGTCTTTATCCCTAGCTCCTCAAGCTTAGGCGCGAACTGAGACTCTTGAGGCTTTACACCTCTACACATGAGCACTAGATCTGGCTTCAAGGCCACTATCTTCTCTATATCTAGAGTCCATGGACCTCCAACAACAATTATCTTCCCCTCCTTAGTCAGGTTAACAACCTCTGGAGGCCAGTTTGAGTAGCTATCAACACCCACAACCCTGTCACCTAATCCAAGTGCAAATAGATGTTCTGTAATGCTAGGTATTGCAGAGACCACCCTCTTTGGCGATTCTTTAAATATTATCTCCCTTCCCAATGCATCAACAACTGTTCTTGGCCAGGAGGCTTGGACGGTTACTGGGGTTGTGATAGTCACAGGTATTGTTGTAGGGACTGTTGTTGGAATCGTAGCTGTTGTTGTGATTGTTACTTCAACTGTTGTTGGAGCTGATGTTGTTACTGTCTTTGTTAGTGGTATGCTTGTTGTTACTGTTGTTGGGCTAGTAATAACAGATGTATATGGACTTGTAACAGTTGTTGTCACCGTTGATACTATTGTTGTTGGTACAGTTACTGTGGGTCTTGGCGCTAAGTATGCTCCTCCATAACCTATTGCTATTCCAACTATTAGTACGACTACGATTATGGCCATGTACTTGGCTTGCATATGTGGCTACCCTAGCCATATAGTAAAAGGTCTGGATTTTAAGCTTTTTCATGTTGATGATTGCTTATATAGCTAGGGTAGCCACATATTCTTATGCAGCATACAGATTTTATGCGGATTAGCATTACCTGTAGCGCTTTTGAGGATATGTTGATCAGAGCTCTGATGAGCTATATCAATTTGAGTAGCTGTGACTGTATTGCTCTTAGTGCTGGTATAGACACCTCCCTAATAGCTATTATTGCTAAGCTTAGTGGTCTCAGGATTAGGGGGCTATACACATTCTTTAAGGATGGTATACCGAGGGACCTGGTATACGTGAATTACCTATCTAAAGTTCTTAACATTCCCGTAACATTTATTCCTATAGATCTTGAGTACGTGAAGAATGTGCTAAGGGATGTTTATAGCTGCATTGATGGCAAGGCCTATCACGAGCTCTGCATTGAGCTCAGAAACGATGTGGTCTTCTACACAACCCTTATGAAGGCTAAGGAGTTTGGATGCAAATGCATTTACACTGGTAGTGGCGGGGATGAGCTGTTTGCAGGGTACTCATTCATGCTTTGGCTGCATGAGAATGAGATTGAGGTTTATAGAGAGAAGTGGGGTATTAGTGGCAGGTATCCAGAGCTAGAGATAGCAAATTGCTTAGACATTAAAGCTGTAGCACCATACTTAAGCAAGAAGGTTCAAGAAATAGCGTTGCAGATTCCGGCTAAGTGTTTGAGGGGAGAGTGTTTCGAGGGTAAAAGAATACTTAGGAACATCATAAACAAGTTTGGGTATGAATTCGTTGGTGAGAGGATTAAGGCTCCTGCTGAAGCAGGTGCAGGCACAGACTCCATATGCATAACTCCGTAATTCCCCTAGGCGAAGCTGTGATAAGGGTTGCGCTAAGTTCTGAAGATAAAGACTCTATCTATGCAATTATGAGAGTTGGTGAAGTGGATCTAGCAGTAGTTTTCGTATATGAGTTTCCTAGACCAAGTCCTCACGTATTAAACATTGGTAAGACCATTGAGACGCATCTAAAGATGGGCACACCAGTTGTTGTTAAGGCTCTGAAGAAAGGTTTTGAGAAAATTGAGACTATAGAGTTCCTCAGGAGGTTAAGAACTAAAGAGATTGTTGCTGGCGATGTTTATATAGAGGATCATCTAAGGTATATGGAGGATGTTGCTAGAGAAACTGGTACAAGGCTCATAGAGCCTTTATGGAGTGAGGACCTAGAGGAACTATTATACAAAGAGATTGGGAATAATATTAAACCCCTACTCATTGGAACTGTGAATAAGTTGGAAAAGTGGTTAGGGATAGAGATACGCAGGGATAATGTAGTAACCTTTGCTAAGTATTGCAAAAGTGTTGGTATAGATCCTCTAGGTGAAAGAGGGGAGTATCACACTAGTTCTCACAAGCCCGTTACACAAAGATGAGGTTATGTATAGGAGGATCGCTGTTAAGCACTATAACGATTACCTCATCCTACGCTTAATCTAAGTCTTCAACATGGAGTACTGAGAGAGGGGTGCTTCAGATAAGGGCTTTCCCAAGCTCAAAACCTCTAGAGAAATCTATTAAACTTGTTGTAAAAAATTATAACACCTGATTTCGATAAAGTTTTTGATGTGATTAACAAAGTACTCTACATAGCTCCTCACCCAGATGATTGCGAAGTTGGTGTTGGAGGTACGATAGCGTTCACCACTTGCTAAGACCTGTAATTACAACTGAAAGCCTCGCCTTTTAAGGCGGGGATGAATAAAAAAGTTTATAAGGTGTGTATCCTATAGTGTGTTCTGAGGAGTGCCTTGGAGGGCGAATCTCTAGAGTGGACGAGGCTTAGGAGTACTAGGCATGCTAAGTATTGGTGTGGTTATCACTTTGTTTGGATCCTCAAGTATCGTAGGGATATTCTCGTGGGGGAGGTTGCTGAGTACACTAGAGAGGTCTTAAGTGAGATACTCGGAGAGCTTGGGTGTGAACCGTTAGCCTTAGAGGTTATGCCTGATTATGTCCATGTGTTTGCTCTATGCCCTCCAAGGCACTCTCCAGCCTATATTGTGAACTATCTTAAGGGTAAGAGTGCTAGGAGGATACTGCAGAGGTTTCCAGAGCTAAGGACTAAAACTGCTCGTGGGAAGTTGTGGAGTAGGAGCTACCTAGTGGCAACAGTTGGGAATGTGACTGCAGATATTGTTAAGAGGTATGTTGAAGAGCAGTGGGGGAAGGAGAGATGAAGAGGACATGTATAGTAGAGCTTGTAGTCGATAAAAACTCTGAGGAAAAGCTGAAGCGGCTCTGCAGTCTCTCATCCAAGCTCTGGAATGAGGTGAACTACGCTAGGAGGAGGATGTTCTTCGAGAAGAAAGGCGTAGACCTCAAAGCAACATACAAAGAGTTCTATGAAAAGTATAAAATATTGATAGGCTCCACCACAACTCAACAAATCTTAAATAAGAATGATGAAGCATGGAAGAGCTTCTTCAAAATGCTAAAGCTTAAGAAAGAGGGCAAGTTGCCACCATTCGTCACGAGGGTCAATCCACCAGGGTACAAGAAGAAAAACAATAAGAGATCTCTATGGACTGTTCTGAGGAAAGACCAGTACAGGATAGAAGGCGATAGAATAGTCCTCAAGGGCTTGGGAGCCATTGGATGGATAGAAGTGAGGTACAAAGGCTTGATACACCTAAGAGGGGAGCAGGGTAGATTAGAGATATGCTATGACCAAGGCAGGAGGAAGTGGTATGCCCACATGTCATTTGACGCGAGCGAGAAAGCCATTAGGGGAGTCTGGGCTAGCGTCCCGGGGAGCCCAAGAGGGAATCTAGTAGCAGGTATTGATGTTGGCGTCAACAACTTGGTGGCTATATACGTTGGGAATGGCTTGACAAAGCTTGTTAATGGCAGACCGCTCAAAGCTATATCCCACTACTGGAGGATGAGGATTGCTGAGTATCAATCCACATTAAATAAGTATGGCTTAAAGACCTCTAGGAGGCTTAGGTCTATGTACTCCAAGTGGAGGAGGCAAGTCAAAACCTATATCGATTCAAAGGTTAGACAAGCAATTGAATGGTTGTACAACGTGGGGGTCTCAGTCATCAAGGTCGGCTATCCCAAATACATTGCCCAGGAGAACGGAAACTTTAACAACATCCACATTTGGACATATGGCTACCTACTGAGGAGGATATATGAGGTTGCAGAGGAATATGGGATAACAGTGGTCTACGTAAACGAAGCACACACCTCATCTAAGTGCCCAATTCATGGCAAGAAGTGCGGTAGTAGAGCCAAGCGTGGACTATTCAAATGCACAAAGCTAAGCAAGGTATTCAACGCAGACCTTGTGGGAGCATTCAATATACTCATAACCCCGAGTCCCGTCTGGGATAGGGGTAATGGGCTGAAGACCCAGCCCGGGATTGAACCCTCGGGAAGAGGGAATGTAATCCCAAACCTCCCCGCCTTAGCGGGAGTCCCCGCCCTTTAGGGCGGGGAGGAGGTCAGAGATAGAGAACAACCACATATCTCAGATATATTAGGAGATGTTATAGACTCCAACGCCATAATTTTAGGGATATCAGCATATGATGGAGATGTATTCCCAATGATGAGATACATAGTACAGCTACTCATGGACAAAATCAATGCCAATAAACCTATACTGATAATCAATAACTACGGGTGGGGGAAACTCCAAGAAGATATGCTGAATAACCTCTTCAAAACATCGAAATTCGAAATCGTGGACGTAGTGTACATTAACGGATTGCCCCAGAGAAACGATGTAGAGAAGATAAAGCAAAACATTGAGAAACTCATAAACACAATCTCCAAACACAGTTAATATGATAGAGCTAAAATATGGTGAAAGAGAATTAACTAAGCATACAATAACTGTGCACCATTATTCAAGAACACAATGTTTAGCATAGAATCTACAAGCTAAAGATGTTGAAAATAGCTACAGCAAATAGCTAAATTTTTATATGTATAATATTGAGCCCCTGGTGTCAGGAGGGCTAACAACAGGGTTCCCCCGGAATGGATGAAACTCTCTGACTCTAAGGGCTGTTTTGTAGTTGATGTTTTATGTGTTAAATTTATAATATCTGATTCTATTTATACTCCCTGAACCCTCCTAGGCGATGGAAGCGATGCTCCAAACCTAGGCAGGCTAGACCTAGATGGGAGCCACGTTCTGTTTGACTCGATAGCTACCCATGACCTCGCAGAGGTGCCGAAGCCTCTGTAGGCTGTTCCAGAGCTGAAGATAAGTTTAAATATCTGTAAACAGCTGTAAATACTTGACTCTTAGAGCAATGCTTAAATAACTCTCCACTTTATAGTTTCTCGGATGACCCGCACTGCGGTGACATGGAGAATCAGATGGGAGCCCTGTGGCGTTGGGCTCGACGGGGGCCCATGTGGTGTGGGTGATGCTAGTGAACCCACATCGAGGCCCAGCCCCGCAAACCCGCTTAAAACTATCTACAGCTATTCACAAATATTGAAAGCGGGGAAACG
>JAPWUB010000041.1 GCA_028275745.1 Desulfurococcales archaeon
CTATGAAGGATGTTCTAAGGGATGTTATAGAGGGTGTTCCACAGTATAGTGGCTTCAAAACATTTAGGGAGCTTGAGGAATCAACTGATATGCTTGCTAAGGAGTATAAGGATGTTGTTAGAGTTGAGGTTATTGGTAGGAGTAGGTGTGGTGAGGAAATAAGAGCTATAATCATTGGCAAAGGCAAGCTAAGTGCTTTGTGGTTCGGTGCTCCACACCCAAATGAACCCGTAGGCACACTTGTTCTCGACTACCTTGCAGAGAGGCTTGCATCTGATGAGGAGCTGAGGAAGATATTCAACTATACGTGGATAATAGTAAAGGCTGTTGATATAGATGGGCTTAAGATGAATGAAGGCTGGTTCAAAGGACCATTCACAATAACAAACTATGCACTCAACTACTACAGACCCGCTGGAAATGTTCAGATTGAGTGGAGCTTTCCAATAAAGTACAAGAGCTTTGAGTTCAACAATCCTGTTCCCGAAACCAGGGCATTGATGAGTGTTATAGAGCAGTACAAGCCTGACATGATATACAGCCTCCATAACGCTGGGTTTGGAGGCGTGTACTACTATATCTCTACTCATGCACCACTACTCTACCCAATATTCCAGCTATACCCCAAAAGTCTAGGCGTGCCACTAGGTTTGGGAGAGCCAGAGGTTCCATGGGCTGAAGAGCTCTCCCTAGCAGTATACAAAATGGTTTCGCTAAAGGATGAATATGATTTTCTTGAGAAGCAGGGTGTAAACCCTGTTGAAGCTATTAAGCATGGTGGTAGTAGCTATGACTATGCACAGCAGTTCAACCCCAATGTTGTTGAGCTTGTAACTGAAGTTCCGTACTACTATGATCCTAGGATAGAGGATCTGCGGGAGAGTGAGGAGAATGTTAGTAGAAGGGATGTCATTCTAGAGGCTCTCGATTGGAGGCTGAAGATGTACGAGTTTATGAGGGATGTGTGGAGCAAGGTAAGGAAGGTTATACCACCGAGGGATCCATGTTCAGAGAGTGGAAAGCTTATAGAGTCCCTAGACTACTTCATTGAGGTAACGCCAAAGCTTATTGAGGCTGAGAAGAGGTGGGCATTATCAGAGTCCAAGCTCCTTAGAAGGGCAAGGGTATCAGAAGTATTTGACAATAGGTATGTAACAAAGTTCTACACAGCACTAGTCCTAGGCATGATGAGGAGGCTACTATCAGTAGAAAGCGATGCTGTGCCAGAGCTAAGGCAGTTATTCGAAGTTGTCGATCAAAAGCTTCACGAGATTCTCTCATACCTTGAGAGTAACAGGGATTACAAGGCGATTGAGATAAGGAAGTTGGTGCAGATACAGCTTACGGCAGGTTTGTACACAGCACTCTACATACAAACAGCTAAAGGCGACTAATTCTGCTGTAGGCGAATATCTATACATAGGAGAATCATAAACTTTCTATCACTAGTGCTCATTGCAATACTGAGCCTATCGCTCATACCAAGCCTTACAAATGTTGGGGGTGTATGCAGAGGTTTAGCAAGCTGGGGGTAGGCTAATATATGAAGGTTAGCAATACATCTCATTGGCTTGGTGGATCTCCATATTTCCTGGACTACTCCTAACAGTTACTGTGCTAGGACTAAACTTCTTAGGAGACGCTCTCTACAGAGTCCTAAGTCCAAGGCTCAGAAGGGGGTACATATAATCAATGCTTCACTAAAATCAAGCTCTCTTACATACTACAGCTTTTTCAATACAAGCACATCTCTATGAGGTTGATGCAGAAGTTACTCTACTGCATTATCTACATAGTTTACATGGTTTGAAGAGATTTAAATGTGGAATGGTATTGTTTGGTGTAAGGCGTATCAATGTGTTATCTTGTTTAACGTAATATTTGTTGTATTGCTTCACGTCTTTGTTCCGTATTACTCAAACCACAAACTTTATAGGTTTAGAGAACCACAAGCTAGGCGTGGGTTTTGACAGAGAAAAGAATTGGGAAAGGTATTAAAGTAGGTAAAGACATAGCTAAGGAGATTAAAGAAGCTGTTAGCGATGCTCTAAAACCTTTAGAGGCGAGCAAGAGACTCTATGGTGTTACCACCTTCACATGGATTATGTTCAGCATGAATGTTTGTATACCGCTCTTCGCTTTAGGGGCTATAGGTCTTCAACTAGGTTTATCACCTCTAGAGGTTGTGCTAGGCGCTATCCTAGGGAACTTAGCGACAACAATAGTTATGATGCTCAATGGCATTCCTGGTGTTAGGCTTGGGATTCCGTACCCAGTTCAGCTTAGGGCTAGCTGGGGCTATAAAGGAGCTTCAATACCTATTATCTTAAGGGGTTTGGTTGGTGCTGGATGGTTTGGTATAGAGGCTTACTCAGCCTCTCTAGCAATAACGATGCTGTTGCTCTATGCTATTGGTTATGGGGGTGGGGATATAAATGCTGTTGTAGTAGCATCATTTAGGTATGTTGCGGTAATCTTAGTGCTCTACATAGTGTTTGCAACTCTTGCTGTTATGAAGGGTTTGAGGGGAGTATCTAGAATGATTGACTTCATAGGGCCTCTACTGCTAATCTACTTCCTCTGGCTATCGCTTTACCTAGTACAGCATCAAGCACCAGCATTAGCTTCGACTCCTAGTAGTATGTCGCTACTGTCGAAGAGCTTTGCTCTCTACCTAGCTATACAGACAAACTTCTGGGCAACAATGAGCCTAAACATATCTGATCTTTCAAGAGGTCTCTACGCAGATGAGAGAGGGGTTAAGGCATTGGTTATAGGGCCTTTGATAGGTATTGTAGCGGCATCAGCTATAGCATCGCTTCTAGGGTACTACCTCACACTATACACAGGATTATCGAATCCAACACCACAGGAAGTAGTGCTCTATAGGGCTCCAGGAGCAGTAGCAGTGGTTATCGGGCTTCTATTCGCTGCTCTAGCACCATTCACAACTGATATAACAGCGAATATACCAGCACTTATGAACATATTCACAAGCGTCTTCAGGATGAGTTGGAGGAGAGCAGCTCTTGTAGCAGGACTCATAGGGTTCTTTATAGCTCCTTGGTGGGCTGTTGAGAAAGGTCCAGACCTCGTGAACTACATAGCTGCTTTCACGGCTAACTACGGGCTTATCCTAGGGCCTATAGCAGGTATAATGATTGCTGATTACTACGTAGTTAAGAAGGGGAGGTACGATATAGAGAAGCTCTACAGCCCCAAAGGCTACTGGTATAGAGGAGGATACAACATAGCGGCAATAGCAGCATTCCTACTGTCAATAGCCATAATATATGGTGTTAGCTACGCAATTAACGATATAAACATTGTTAACCTAGGCTCTCTAGCAGTGCCATTCCCAACAACACTAAGCTGGTACATAGGCGTAGCAACAGCGTTTGTGCTGTACCCAGCAATTATGAAGCTGATTAAGCAGGAGTAGCTAAGGGCTGTGGCGAGGTAGAAGCAAAAAGGAGTTTAAATCTTTTTCCCTATTCTTATCTATACTACCTCTGCAGACCTATCCTCATACCACACCAAGGGCTTCTCATTGGACCCCCTATAAGCCTTTACAACCTCACCAACAACAATTATGTGATCACCTGCTGGATACTCAGCGACTAGCCTGCATTCTAGTATTAGTGGTGCTGTAGGTATTACAGGGACTTTAACGCTCTTCGCCTTGGCGGGTGTTATGCCGGCAACACTAAACTTATCAATGTCTCTACCACTCAAAGAGCCGAAGACTTCCATAGCAACCTTCTCAAGACTCTTAGACACTACATGAATTGCAAAAGCCTTGAACTCCTTGATAAGCTGGTAAGTGTACCTCGTTGGAGCAATAGCAACTGCAATTAATGGTGGGTTCCAAGATACTCTAGACACCCATGCAGCTGTCATACCACCTCTCTTACCAGGTTTCTCAGGGTCACCAGCAGTAACGATTACTAGTGGGTGTGGAACAAGATCGATAGCTGTAATAGGGTCTAACTCCTGCATCTCACTGCACCGCATAGGCTTAGGCAAAGAATGGTATATATGCTTTGGTGCTCATTATGAGGAAGCTCCGATTCTCTCATGGGGTCTCCGGTGTTTAGTAGGCAAACTATGGTGTTAAAACCTTATTAATAGCTTCATGATGTGTACTGTAGTTGGAGGTGTGGAGAGCGTGAGAATTAGGAGCTCGTACTATGTCTCATCAGGTATTCCTCTCGGTGGTATTGGCTGTGGAACTGTTGAGATTAGGGCTGATGGCAGGTTCTATGAGTGGCACATCTTTAACAATGGTCGTTGGGCTCTTAGGGGTGAGGACAGGGATAAGGAGTTCATGAAGCCTACAGACCTCTACTTCGTTGCTAGGGTTAGGTATGGGGGTAGAGTTATTGTTAGGTTTCTACAGGCAGCTAGAGGCTATAGGCAGCTTGAGGATGATGAGCGTGCACACCTAGTCATGCCTTGGGAGACTCGTGGTGGAGATCCATACACAATGCCTTGGCTAAGGTCTGTAGACAGCATTGAGTTTGACGGCGAGCCTCCATTCGCATTCCTTAAGTATATCGATGAGGATCTACCTGTAGACATTGCTCTAGAGGCTTTCACACCGTTCATCCCTGGAGACTCCAAGAACTCATCAATACCTGTAGCCATACTAGTATTCAGGGTTAGGAATAAGCTTGATAAGGATATTGAGTTCAGCTTGTTAGCAGGTATAAAGAGTCCATTCAGTGCCGTACCAGCTAAGACAAGGGTTGAAGCTTCTCAGTACAGCAACGGCATAGTCATCACATTAACTGGTGATGGTATCCCTGAGAAGCACCCAATGTTTAGGGGTAGCATAAGCCTAGGGATATTTGGTGATGGTTTAGAGACAGGGTATAGGCTTGGGCAACAGTACAACGATGTTCACGGCTTTAGGAGATTGTGGGTTGAGTACAGGGCCAGCGGTATTCTAAGAGATGCTAAAAGCTTTGACGAGTTTGAAGGTGTTGTACACAGCTTTGTTGTTGGTAAGAAGGTTTTGAGAGGCGGTGAAGAGGCTAAGATAATTGCTGTACTAGCTTGGTACTTCCCCAACCTCTTCGATGATTTGGGGAACCTCATAGGCCACTACTATGAGAACTTCTTCAAATCTTCAAGGGATGCTGCTGAGCATGTTATTAAGAACTTTGGCTACCTCTACACCTACACGAAGAAATTCCACGATACGCTATACAACACATCTATAGATAGATGGCTTGTAGATCTAATAGCATCTCAACTAACAACACTTCAGAAATCAACTATATACACAAGGGATGGGCTGTTCGGTGTATGGGAAGGCTACGGATGTTGCGGGCTTAACACAACAGATGTAGCTTTCTACGGCTCCATAATGATTCTACAGCTATTCCCAGACCTAGAGAAGAAGTGGATTGAGTACCATGCTCAGTGGCAGCTTAAGCCAGATCTATGGCCATACTACGAGGCATTCGCCTTGGCATTGCCTGAGAACGCTATGAAGCTTAAGGAGATGATTTGGAAGGATCCATCAATAGCTGCAGACCTTAACAAGTTTAGAGAAGCTGTTAGAGGTGTTGTTAAGGCTACAGGTAGGGATCCAACTGGAAGAGTTATGCACTTCTTCATAGGGTCGTTCAGAAGGCCAGACACCTATGATAGGCCCGACATGAACCCTGAGTACGTGCTTATGGCTATAAGGGATGCTGTGTGGCTTGGAGATAAAGAGCTTCTAGCAAAGCTTTGGGGAAGCCTTAAGGAGGCTATAGAGGTTATCCTAAGAACTCACGACCCATTAGGAGACAAGCTGTTGTATCACTACACACCAGCCGGTTATGAAGCTATTTGGCAGAGCATAGTAAGGTTTGTGCCACAGCATCAGGAGCTCTATAGGCAGATTCTAGCTGTTTTAGGTGCTGGATACACATTCTTCCCAATCTCTGTCCAAACCTTTGATACTTGGAGTATGATAGGAGTAACATCATTTACAGGTGTGCTGTGGTTATCAGCTCTAAAGGCTATGGTGGAGGCAGCTAGTATTGTTGGTGATACTGAGTATAGGGAGAGGCTTGCTAGGATCTATGAGGAGGCAAGAGAGAAGCTACTGAAGTACCTGTGGAACGGTGAGTACCTTGACCTCTGGTACGATCCTGTAAGTGGTAAGAGGGATAGAGGATGCTCATCATCACAGCTAGATGGCCAGATGTTCCTATCTCTCGAGCTTGACATGGGCTACGTTATGGATAGGGAGAAGGTTCTAAGCATACTAAGGGCTATACACCGGTACAACTTCAAGGGCGAGGAAGGGCTGATAAACGGCTCTTACCCAGGAATGTCAAGACCTGCAGAAGCAGGTGACATGCCATTACCTAACGAAACAGGGCTTATCTACACAATAGGTTCACAGATAGATACTCCTTGGACAGGGATAGAATTTGAGGTAGCAGCGCACATGATCTACGAGGGCATGGTTAAGGAGGCTATGGACATACTCAAAGCAGTTCACGAGAGGCATGCTAGGTATGGGCATTACTGGAACCACATTGAGTGTGGAGACCACTACTACAGAGCTATGGACTCGTGGCTAGTTCTAATGGCTATAGAGAACCTGTTCTACAACGGCTTAGAAGCAAGGCTTAGGTTTGCACCGAAGATAAATAAGGAGATGTTCAGAGGTTTAATCACAGTGACAGGGGCTTGGGGAGTAGCAGAACAGGTTGTTCAAGGCAACGAGCAGAGAGTATCCATAAAGCTTGAGAAGGGAGAACTAAACGTTAGAGTAATCGAGGTTGAGGCTTTTGGTAAGGATGTGAAGAGCTTGGAGGTATACATAGATGGTACGAAAGTTAATGCAAAGTACAGTATTGTTGGCAACTTTATGAGGATTGATCTAGGGTCTCAGCAGAAGGTGTCTAAAGGTATAGAGATAAGAATTGTGTATACCTAAAACAACCATTTTTCCATCTTTCTATTTGTATTCGAGTATGCCACGAGTTATCAGAGTAAGTAATGGAATGTTGTCGTGACTTACAAGGTTTCCTAAAGTGATTAGTAATTAGTGGTTTGCAGAAATGCTTGGTGTCACAGCTTTATTGCTCCTGCTACGTAGTCCCATACAGCTATAGGCACAGCTCTCCCAAACCACCTAATGCCTTTATCGCTAATAACAGTAGCAATTGTTTTAGGCTCTAGACCTACAGCCCTAAGCAACTCTATTAACTGCTCTTCGTAGCCCTGCCTAGCTATCAAGATTGGTATGTACTCTTCATTTGATGCTAGAACCATTGCCTCTAACTCAATGTTATTGCTTCTTGCGTACTCTACTGTTAGTGGGTGAAGCATTTCTGAAGCTCTTTGATTTATGTAGAAACCGACATCTGTTACCTCGCTCAGCTGGTAAAGTGATTCTGCAAAGGTGTCGCTGATATCTATTGATCCATCTATGCATCTCCTGCACTCCTCAATAACCTTTGTAATTTCTATACATGCTCTTGGTTTGCATGAGAACTCCTTGACCTCTTCATGCCTTGGTGTCCTCCCTCTAGAGAACTCTATGTATGCCACTGCTGATAATCCTACTCTTCTTGGGAGAATCACTACGTCTAAAGGCTTTGCAGTTCTCTGTAACGGCATGTAGCTGCATTCACCAATTATGAACACATCTATCCAGTCATCGTAACCCACATTAGTGTCCATATTCTCTATGTAGCCTCCGTAGAGGTTTACTGCTTCCTCAACACCTCTAATAATATCCTCTACATAATCTACATGCTCAGGTTTAACACCTATAGAGACTGCGTAGATTAGGGGTCTACAGCCCTTCGCAATAACGTCGCTTACAGCTCCTGTAACACCCCTAAAGCCGAAGTCTCTATAGCTACACCACGGGTAGAGAGCCCTAGATGCTGCAAATCCGTCAACCTTTACCACGTAGTACGCTTCTCCAATCTTTATAGCACCTGCATCATCAAACCATGCTAGAAGGGTTCTCGGATGCCTCTTAACCTTTTTAGCAAGCCTCTTAACAATTTCATCAAGTGTGCTAGGCATTTCCCAGAACCCTATCAATTATCTTCCTAAGCTCTAGAGTAGCTCTATAAACGTCCTCTGCACCCATAACAGCAGATATAACCGCAACACCAGCGACACCAGTTCTGAGAACATCCTCCACATTATCCTTATTTATACCGCCAATAGCTACAACAGGAATCCTAACGCTTTCAACAATTCTCCTAAGGCCCTCCAAGCCTATGACCCTTGCATCTGGTTTTGTTGGTGATGGAAACACAGAGCCTGCGCCTAAGAAGCTTGCGCCCTCCTTCTCAGCCTCCAAAGCCTCATCAACACTGTAAACTGAGGCTCCTATAATGAGGTTTGGCGCAATCTCCCTAGCGATAGCTATCGGCATGTCTTCAGGGCCTAGCTGAACACCATCAGCATCAGTAGCCAGAGCAACATCAATCCTGTCATCAACGAAGTAAAGAGCTCCATAATCCCTTGTAAGCCTCCTAATCGCCTTACCAACCTCAATCATCTCCCTCGTAGAGGAATCCTTAAGCCTTAGCTGAATAGATGTTGCACCACCCCTCAAAGCATCCTCAACAGACTTAACAACATTAGGCTTCAACCTCTTATCAGTTATAACAAGCAGTCTAAGCTTCTCCCTAAGGCTCAACAGGGCTCACCTCAACAAGGCTCTTCACATCCTCGCCAGTGATCCTGTATAACCAGTCATATAGCTTTACATGGAAGGATCCCGGATAAGGAGCTTCATTGGCTGCGAGTAGAGATGCAGCCTTAAACACTGCTATACCGGCAATGCAAGCCTTTAGGGGGTCTGTAACAGCTAGGAATGCACCTATAAGTGCTGTAACTATGCATCCAAGCCCAGTAACCCTACCAATGACCCGCTCCAGATTCTCAGAGCTATTCCTAAGCTCAATACTGTAGACCTTCCTCCCATCACTCACATAGTCTACTGGTCCTGTAACACCCACCACAACATTGTACCTAGAAGCAACATCCATAGCTAACTTAGCAGCCCTACCCCTATCATACGTAGTTGCCTCAACACCCCTAGTCTTCCCATACTCACCAACAAGAGCAGCCACCTCACCAAAGTTACCACGAATAACTGCTACACCGCCACTCTCAAGAAGCATTAATGCTACTCTAGTCCTCAGCCTCGTAGCACCAGCCCCTACAGGATCCAGAACAACCGGCTTCCCATACTCCTTAGCAAGACGAACTGCTTTAAGCATGGAGTAGATGAAGTACTCATCGAGAGTCCCTATATTTACTACGATCGCATCTGCGTTGGGAACCAGATCCTCTATATCCTCTACAGAGTGAGACATTATGGGCGATGCACCCAAAGCAAGCAATGCGTTAGCTGTAGTATTCATAACAACAAAGTTCGTTATATTGTGAACCAAAGGCCTCCTCTTCCTAACAATCATTAAAACCTCGCTAATCCAATCCATATTATTGATGTTCATGCACTCCCACCAATGCAATAACCTATAATGGGATAATTTATATTTTTCTCCAAGTGCTAGAACACATAGCAAAGCACTTGTAAATGCTTATGATGGGGAAAGTGTGGGTATTGAAGAATACTGAGGCTTTATCGCTTTATGCCTCAGCACCAAATTATAAATAAGTAAAGAAGAATGTCTTGGCCTGACTAATATAATATGGGTAAAGCGATTAAGTGGTTGAGGAAAGCAGTGTAGAGTATAGCTGAGTAAAAGTCTTGTGGCCCATGCTAAGGTTGAGGTGTGGTGCTGCTCAAGTCCTTGGCTATTATCTCAGCGACCTTCTTGCCTGATAACAGCATTGAGCTGAATATTGGCCCCATTCTTGGGAGTCCATGTAGTGCTGCTACAGCCATTCCAGTTGCGTAAAGGCCTGGCAAAACTCTCCCTGTGTATTCAACAACAACCTTCTCTGCAACCTCTGCATATGCAGACTTCTCACCAGCTAGGCTAATCCTTGCCTCTGGAATCTTTTTAGAGACTATCCTGAGTATCTCGGCATCGTGACCAGTTGCATCAACAACTGCTCTACTCCTAACGAATAGTGGGTCTACGTGAAGACCTGCTAGTGGTACTGCACTCCACTGTATAACAACTCCCTCTATCCTAAGAGGGTTGTCCCTGTATATAACATCCTCTATATGAACACCATTAATAATCTTTGCACCAGCGTTTATAGCACCAGTAGCGAGCTTCGCCATAAGCTCTGATGCGTCTAGAACATACAGCTTCTCCTCATCGTCATAAACATACCTAATTCCAAAGTCTTTGAGAATCGGTACCGCGCTCTCATCAACAACTACCTTATGCAGAAGCATCCCGCCTCCACCAATACCACCGCCAAAACTAAGTCTCCTCTCAAATATAACGACCTTGAACCCCTTCTCAGCTAGGTACTTAGCAGCAGTCATACCGGATGGACCAGCACCAACAATAACAACATCAACTCTTGAAAGATCTAGCCAATCCCTAGCAGTATGCTTCCATATAGCTCTAGATATTCTCTCCTCAAGACTCCTCATATCCACTCACGCAAAACTTGGTTTTGAAGCAACAGATATATAGGCTTTGTTTACAATAATTCATGTGGTGCCTAAGGATATCGATAAGTGGATCCCCGCCTATGGGTCTTGTAAAGGTTAAGGTAGAGATCAAGAATCCTGAGACTGGCATCGGCAAAGAGATTGAGCTCCTTGTTGATACAGGTTCTGTATTTACATGGGTTAGTAGGAGAGTTCTTGAGGAAATAGGTATTAGGCCTAGAAGAAGGAGAGCATTTAGAACTATTGATGGTAGAGTAGTTGAGAGGTTTACCAGCATAGCAACTATACGCTATAAGGATTTTGAGGGGGATGTAGAGGTTGTTTTCGCAGAGGAAGAAGATGCTGAGGTATTGGGAGTAACAGCTTTGGAAACCTTGGGTTTAGAAATAGATCCTTTAACGAAAGAGCTTAAGTATGTTGGGCACTTAGCAGTATAGTTGCTTATTTATAGTTAGGTGACATTAATAAGGTCATTAACACTCCAATAAATCCCCCTCCAGCTTTTTAGCGAATCTATTGCTACAACTGATTGAATCTCCATAAACTTTTCGATGGTTGTACTGATATCGTATTGCGTTAGTGCTAACAGTATTGATACACTCACCTCTCCAACCTTCACCAAGACAGCTAAACCCGGATGGAGATTACTCATCAACGCTATGAAGCTCGATCTTACCTCAAGAGCTACATAAGGTCTGTTCTATCCCCACCTGCAACTACAGCTACACTACAAAACGTCCATAGATATGATTTTGATTTAACATTCTCAATTGCTATGAGTTATGAAGCTATGTAGAGAGCTAACGAATTTTGAGTATCAATGTGACTAGTGCTGCTATTACGCTTACGAGTAGCGGTAGGTTGAATGCTATGAAGAGCTTTATGAATAGGTTTATAGAGCCCTCTAACCTGGCAACCCTCTGCTCAAGAGAGCCTATCCTAGCCTCTAGACCATCTATTCTTGAATTTAAACTATCTATTCTTGAATCTAGCCTCTTAATCTCCTCTCTAACCTCGCTCCTCAGCGCCTCTACATCAGCTTTAACCTCTTTCCTCAACGCATCTATCTCTGCCTTAAGCTCAGCCCTATCCTTATCAATTTCAGCTCTGAGCTCTGACCTAACCCTGTTAATCTCCTCCCTAAGCTCATTCC
>JAPWUB010000043.1 GCA_028275745.1 Desulfurococcales archaeon
GAGCTAAGCTAGCTTTCTTTAATTTGAATAATATTGTTCTCGAGATTATAGAACCTATAGGTGGTCTAAGCACATGGAGTAAGTTTCTTGAGAAACATGGGGCTGTTTCGTGGCTGATGTTTAGGAGCTAGGTTTATAACCTCTGACCCTGCTCATTATTACAGCTGTTGATGAGGGGCATTGCTCCAATAAATTGGTTTAGCAGCTCTTGAGGGATGTGTGTCGTTAGCCTCAATGCCCATTGAACCCGCTCCGGAGGTGGTTGTGCTGTCAATGAGGGGGTGGGTGAGGAGAAAGTCCCTAGATGCAATGAATGGATATAAGCAGATGAGAATGAGCATCTGGGGACAAACGGTGGTCTACACCATATTGCATTCAATTTCAGCGAAAATCCTGAATGTGTTGATAAGATAATTAAAGAGATTGATGGTAAAATTCAGCAAAGTGGGTTTTCTAAGGGGATAAGTATATATATGTTGATGCAAGGAAAAGTCTTGGCGCCTATAATAAAATTTTTAATTCGTTTTAAAGAGGTGAAGAAAGAAGAATAGATTTATAAAGTATTTGTTATAGCTTAAATTTTTATCTTTTACACCAAGTCTTAGATAAGAGAATAATAAGTCTAGCACTAAGAACAATGAGAAGAACTTCTTCGAAAGCCACCTTTTCAACTCTTTGCTAAGTTATTTATAGCGTTATGCTTTACGTTTTATCGTATTGGAATCGTAATACTGACATATTGTAATTGATATTTAGAGAAATACACGTGTACTACATAATGTGGCTATATCTATTATGTATTCATCTATTACTTTATCTGGTTCATTTTACTATGCCCCACTTCATTAATATTATTTTTATCCGGAGATAATGTAATGACATTATTATGGGTGATCAGTATTAATGGAAATATAGTTGAGATACATATTAAATGTATGGTCAAAGTGCTACAATTAATTATCTCAAAGTTTGAAAAAGTTAAGGAGTTTATGAAGCTATGAAGAGAGGAGTACTGTAGAGGTTAGGGTTAAGTAAAAAGTCAAAGAGATTAAGGTCTTGCCTCAATTAGATTGATATAAAAGAAGAGGCTTAAAGATTAACTATGGATTTGGTTTGCTGAAGATTGTAGGACGACTATATTGTTGAAAATTGATAATCTTTGCAGGAAAATCTTAAAGCCTAAGCCTAAGGGGTTGTGCCTTGTTAAATATTTGTTGGGAATATTGTGAATGGAATTCAAAAATTATTATCATTGTTAATAAGTTATGTGATAAAATTTTGTTATTATAATTAGTATAAGTGTTGCTCCAATAGATATTGCAATAACGATGTAATCTAGTTTAGTAAACTTCACTATCTTTCTAAATGTTCTCTTGGACGGATTATATGTAAAAGCCCTTGATTCAAGTACTTTCGCTATAGATAATCCTCTAAGAATTGTTAAATATATTGAAGGGACAATAACTGAGATCAGTGCTTTTGCTTTAGTAATAGGATTACGGCTTTCTACAGGAGCGCCTCTGCTCATTTGGGCTTCCTTTATGGTATTGATTTGCTCAATTAGTATGCTAACTGATGAGAATCCTATACCTATGGCAACAGCTGCTTCAGCAGGCATTTTTAATTTCGTTAGTGCTGAAACTAGTTCCCCGATGGAAGTAGTCATTGTTAAAAGCCTTGAGAAGAATACAAAAATTGCAAATCTTAATCCTCCACTTAAACCAGCACGTATTGATTCCCAAGCTATAGGATAACTTCCTATATAACCTATTATTGTAGGATTTTTAACTGGGATTACAAAAATATTAAGTATTACAAACATTATAATGACAGGTATGACACCTAGGATCATACCTTTAACTCTATGCAATGGTATGCCAGCTACAACATATAGTAATAGGATAGCTATATCTATACCGAGAAGAATTAGGGGGTTCATTATAAAGACCGCTATTAGCATAAGACATATAAAAATTAAGAACTTTGTTCTCGGATCTAATCTATGAATAATTGAAGTACCAGGATAATACTCGGACACCTTTAATCACCTTTTAAAATCTCTCCAAGTATATTGATAGCTTCTTCAACAGTTAGAGGTATTTTATCTACCTTAAGACCTTGGGGCTCTAATTTTAAAAATAATTCAGTTATTGAAGGTGGTTTAAGTTTTATCTTTTTGAGTTCATCAACCATCTTAAAAACATTTCGTGGAGTTGAATCCATAATTATTCTACCACCGTGCATTACAATGACCCTTTGAGCATACTCTGCAACAAGATGCATATCGTGAGTAATGAATATTATTGTTTTGCCACCCTTATGTAACTTCTTGGCTACCTCCATTATTTCTCTCCTACCTTTAGGATCTTGACCAGTAGTAGGTTCATCAAATATTAATACCTCTGGATCCATTGTTAATATTGATGCTATTGCCACTCTTTGTCTATCTCCTCTGCTGAGGAAGAATGGATTCTCGTTTAGAAGATCCTTTAATCCAAGTTCATTTATCACTTTTTCAAAGATCTTGTTTATACTATCTTGTGGAAGCTTCAAGTTCTTAGGTCCAAATTCTAGCTCCTTTATAACCTTGGCAGTAAATAATTGTTTATCAGGATCTTGAAAAACATAACCAACATGTTTAATTAATTCAATCATGGGTGTTTTTCGTGTATCCATTCCAAATATTTTGACAACACCTTTTGTAGGCTTCAACAACCCATTAAGATGTTTCGCCAGTGTTGTCTTGCCAGAACCATTATGTCCTATTATGGCTATAAAATCTCCTCTATAAACTTTTAATGAAACATCTTTTAACGCAATAGTATTTGTTGAGGGATATATAAAAGTTACGTGGTCTACCTCTATAACAGGTTCACCACGAACTTGAACATGTTCTTCTAAGCTCTTCTCTTTAGCAACATTAACAGCAATCTCTCCACTGAGTAACGAGTTGAAACATGATCTAAACCTATAAATATTCGATAAAAACCACTCAAAACCCTCCTCTATAGTCAAGGGCAGCTTTAACGAGGATTCAACTCCTTGTCTACATTTATCCAATAATTTCTGTGCAAAGAGAGGAATTTGTGGAACTTCTAATCCCAAATTCTCAAGCTCAATAGCTTTTTTAGTTAGTATTTCATATGGAGATCCATCGTAAACTATCTGTCCGTTATCCATAACTATAAGCCTAGTAGTAAGTAATGCGAATTCTTCTAGCTTATGCTCAACTATAATAAAGGTCTTATTGTACATACGTGCAATAGTTCTGAACATTTCAATGACTTGTATAGTGCCGATAGGGTCTAACACAGATGTTGGCTCATCTAAGACATATATCTCAGGGTTCATTGACAAAACTGTTGCTAACGCTACTAGTTGTTGCTCACCCCCTGAGAGTGCGTAAGGTGGATGTTTCCTATATTTCATAAGTTCAAAGAGTTCAAGTATTTTATTGACGATATGATCTATCTCTTCAGGTGGAAGACCTAGGTTCTCTAAAGGAAATGCTATTTCATCTTCTACAGATGATGTTAGGAGTTGTGAAGATGGTTCAGAAAAGAGAAGACCGACCTTAGTTGAGAGATAGGAAACTGGTGTTTCCTTAGTATCCATACCTAGGATCTTAACGGTTCCCTCAAGTTCTCCGCCAAAAAAGTGTGGAATTAACCCATTTAGAAGATAACATAGTGTTGATTTACCAGCACCATTTCTTCCTGTTACTAGAACTATTTCTCCCCTCTTTATTTTTAAATTTATGTTTCTTAATGCACGCTTGTCAGAACCAGGATACTTATAACTCACATTCTCAATCTCAATGATGTATTCATTATTTTTATTTCCTGTCTGACTTAAGTTCTCCAAGGTAAAACAACCTTGAAGTATTTTAATTTTTGCAACATGCTCTAATCTGAAGTGATATAGTGAAGAGGAAACAAGTTAAAAATTTTAATTTTATTGGCTTTGAGCTTGGGTTTTCTTATGTATATACCATATTATGATTAAGAATGCTACTAAGACAGCAATTGCAATATAACTTACTCCTGATAGATTACGAAGCGGCTGTGCCCCTTTTTGCCACAATACTCTTATGATTACAAATAATACAAATAGTATAGCAATTACTGCAACTAGAAGAGTGTTTTTACTCATATTATCACCATGGAGCCTTGCCTTCTTTCCACCCGAAGACCGATGGTAATGCAGCTATAATCGCGCTAAATACTACTATTTGATATACTCCATATAGTGCAGTATACCAACCTAACGTAAATGGCCATGTAGGGTAGAATGGATAGAATCCTAATAGTGAATTGGCGAATATAAATAGTGGAGATTCAACAAAGAATTGTAGCAACCATGTAATAACCCAGAATATTGGCCATCTTATTTTCGGATCCTTAATTCTCATAATAACATACTTGTATATATACGCCCAATAAATCCCCTTAACAGGTTGCAATACTAAATCTACTTGAGGCAAACCCGATGGTATTCCTCTAGCAATTCCCACAATAATGCCAACAATAGGGCCAGCAGCCATGCCTGCTAGGCATGGCATTAAAGCCCCTAAATCTATAACAAGTGGTGGAGCTAATGTTATAACTAATCCACTTGCTCTGAATGCAAATGCTGCAGCAGCGAATGCAGCAGCCAGACCTAATTGTCTAGTTGTTAGTAAAGGTTTTTTAGGGGGTTTTTGCACCATACTTTCACATTATACTATTAAAGCAGGTTTTAAATATTTAAACTTTTCTATTTAATGAAACATGCAATAGTAAAAGTGTTTCGTATGAAAAGTGAGGATTTACATAAAGCTCTTTCCCTAATAGATGCGAGAAGAAATAATATTACCAAGCTGGTATCTGATTTAATTAAGATACGATCTATAAATCCTCCAGGAGATATGCAAGAAATAGCTACATTCATAGAGGAGTTATTAAAGAATGAGGGTTTTAGCGTTAATAGAGTTGAACCTGAGCACGGCAAAATCTCACTCATTACTAGCGTAGGGAAGGGAAAACCAGAGTTGGTATTTAATGGTCACATGGATGTTGTACCATCAGGCGATGTTAGTAAGTGGAGATACGATCCTTTCTCAGGAGTAATAGTTGATGAGTATATTTATGGTCGTGGAGCAAGCGATATGAAAGGAGGTCTAGGAGCGCTGATCCAAGCATTCTTAATAACATCAAAATTCGAGAACAAGCTCAACGGCAAATTAACACTTGTTCTAGTCCCTGATGAAGAAACAGGGGGATTACTAGGTACAAAATATCTCGTAGATAATAATATTGTTGTTGGTGATGCAGTTATTATAGGTGAGCCGACAGGTTTAGATTATATAGACATAGGGCAGAAAGGAAGTCTTTGGCTTAAACTAAAATTTAGAGGTAAATCTATTCACGGCTCACTTGCACCTTATCTAGGTGATAATGCTATAATTAAAGCTTATCGGACAATTACAGAGCTCTACAATATCACTAAGTTGAAGGCTAATCCACCAGATGACATAAAATATATCATTGATACTAGCACTAATGTTGCTGATTCTCTTATAGGACTTAGGGGTATAGGTGAACTAATCTTAAAACATCCAACACTTAACGTGGGGATTATAAAAGGTGGTTCAAAGATAAATATGGTGCCAGACTACTGTGAGGTAGATGTTGATATAAGGATTCCTATTGGGCTCACATCTAGGGATGTAGTCGAAGAAATCCGCAAGATTTTAGAGAAATATGAAGGAGAAGTAGAAGTAATCTCCATCTCTGAGGCTAATTATACGAGTCCGTATCATAAATTAGTTGAAACAGTTGAAGAAACCATAGAATTAGTGATCAGTAAAAAACCCCGGATATTTGTTCAATGGGCTTCCAGCGACGCCAGATACTATAGAGTTAAAGGTATTCCAACAATTCACTATGGACCTGCAGAGGTAGAGGGGATACATGGATATAATGAAAGAGTGAAAGCAGAAGATGTAATTAAAGCTTCTAAAGTATATTTAATCACAGCACTAAAATTCCTTGAGAGTATCTAAATCTCTAATTGAATTCTTAAAGTGTTTTCCTTACATATCAATTTTAGAACGAATCTTTTGTTTTAATTTAATTCGTATTAAGGAATGGTGCAAGGGTTAGAAAAACTATAGAACTATTCAAGAAGTTCTTTGAATGACAAAATATCTTCCAAGGGTATAGGTATTGATAAATCTGTTTTTGTATGTGAATTGATGTTAAGAAAAACAATTTCTATAGCATCTTTAAACCGTTCCCTAAATACAAAATTAAAATTAAAGTTTATTATGTAGTTCTTCACGAATATAGTAAGTTGAAGCTAGAGGTTGTAGATCTGTGTCTGCTTTGAAACATGTTTTGGAGGTTGTAGATCTTCTTGAGGATCCAAAGGTAAACGGAAAAATCGTTAAAAAATTTTTTGAAGATAAAGGTCTCCTAGAGTATATGAACATAGAGATTGAGACCATACAAGGTGAGAAAGGCTCTACAGACTTTATAACTATTAGGATTCCTGGGAGGGAAGGTAAAAGCTCCGGTGGGAAAGCTCCAACTCTTGGTGTTGTTGGTAGGCTTGGGGGTATTGGTGCTAGACCTGCTCAAATAGGCCTTGTTTCTGATGCTGATGGCGCTATAGTTGCCCTTGCAGTTGCTTACAAGATCACCGAGATGATGAAACGAGGGGATGCCATTCCTGGGGATATTATTGTAACTACTCATGTATGTCCTAATGCGCCCACAAGACCCCATCACCCAGTACCTATGATGGACTCGCCTGTGGATATCTTCATATTGCTCAAGAAAGAAGTTAAGCCTGAGATGGACGCTATCCTATCTGTTGATGCTACTAAAGCTAATTGGATAATTAAACATACTGGCTTTGCTATAACACCTACCGTTAAGGAGGGGTGGATTTTGAGGATTAGCCCAGACCTAATAGATATATACATTAGGGTTACTGGTGAACCTCCTGTTATAGTGCCTATAACAATGCAGGACATAATTCCTTATTCAACACCTGTATACCATTTAAACAGCATGATGCAACCATGGATATGCACGAAAGCACCTGTTGTCGGTGTAGCAATAACAACTAGAATGGCTATACCTGGATCTGCGACAGGTGTGACAAATTTTATTGCGTTAGAGCAGGCAACAAGATATGTTATTGAGGTTGCTAAAGAATTTACTGCTAGTAGAGCAAAGTTCTACGATGAGAAAGAGTGGGAAATCATAATGAAGATTCATGGATCTGTGGACAAAATTATGAAAGCTGGTGCAAAACTGTAAAACAAGTGGTTTCTGATTATCAGTTCACCTCCATGTGAGACTCTATGCCTCGTAGGTACAGAGTTGGTTTAGTAAGAGTCGTTACTTTAAAAGATGAAGAAACTCTCAATAAACATGGAAAGGTGTTGATGGAAGTATTTCCCGAACTAGAGATTGCCAGTAAATGTATTGAGGACCAGCCTTATGGTATCTACGATAAGGAATCCGAGGAAATAGCTAAGCCAAAGATTCTTAGACTTATAAAACAATTCGAAAGCAATGGTTTTGAAGCTGTTATAGTTAGCTGTGTAGCTGATCCAGCTGTTGAAGAAGCTAGGAAAATTGTTAAGATACCTGTCATAGGTGCAGGCTCTGCTGTAGCCTCTTTAGCGCTTGCTTATAATAAGCGTGTAGGAGTTCTAAACTTGTCTGGATCAACACCTGAAGTTATTAAGAGAATTCTAGGTTCACACATTGTTGCTGAGACCGCTCCGAAAGGTGTTAGGAATACCCTTGACCTGCTGACTAACTGGGGTCAGAAAGAAGCTATTGAAGCTATTAAAGAGCTGTTAAGCAAAGGTGTAGATATTATTATACTTGGATGCACGGGGTATACAACAATCGAATTTGGTAAGAGAATTAAACAGTTAATGGGTATCTCTATACCAATTTTAGACCCTGTAATAGCTGCAGGAGTAGTTACACTTAATATTCTTAAACAGATAGAGTGGAGGTGAATAAAATGATGAAGCTTAGCGAGAAAGATGTTGAAGCGATTATATTCGGTGGGGGTTTCTTTGGTGGAGGTGGTGGTGGAGAAATAGCTGAGGGTGTAAAGATCGCCCAGCTTGTACTAAGTCTTGGAGATTTGCACATAGCTTCTATAGATGAAGTTCCTGAAGAATGCTATATAGCTACAGCATCGCTCATTGGAGCACCATCTATGAGAGGTTATGTTAAGCCTTACCATATGATTAGATCTGCAGAACTTTTCATAGATGCTTTAGGTGAAGAGCTTTGTGGATTTATATCATCTGAAGTAGGAGGGTTGACAGTAACTAATGGATGGGTTCAATCAGTATTACTAGGGATCCCAGTAATCGATGCACCTGCTGATGGTAGAGCTCATCCATCAGGTGTTATGGGGTCCATGGGTCTCCATAAGTTTAGGGACTATATCTCATTGCAGACAGCTGTTGGTGGAAGTAAAGAAGCTGGAACATATGTTGAAATGGTTATCAGAGGAGGTCTTCAAGTTGTTGATAGGATTGTAAGAGAAGCTTCTGTTAGAGCTGAAGGCATGGTGGCTGTAACAAGAAATCCTGTAACAAAGGAGTACGTAAAGCAGAATGCTGCTGTAGGGGCACTTTCTCTTGCATTAAAGGTCGGATATCTAATGCTTGAAAAGAAAAGTAACCCTATTGAAATGAGCGAAGCTATAGCTGATTTTTTAGGTGGGAGAGTTGTTGATGTTGGTATTGTTGATGATATTAGGCTTGAGAGTAAAGGTGGTTACGACATAGGTGATGTAGTTATTAAGGGTAGAAACAATATCTATAGAATTATTTTCTGGAATGAGTATATGATGATTGAGGATAGAAATAGAGATATATTAGCATTATTCCCAGACCTAATAACAATAATAAACATTAAAACAGGTATCTCCATAACATCAGCTGAGATCAGGAAGGGTGATGAGATAGTAATAGTTATGATACCTAAGGATAGAATTCTATTGGGTAGTGGTGTTAAGGATCCTAATATACTTAAACAAGTTCACGAAGTCATAGGAATGATCTCTCCAAAGTGATGAAGAATGAAGAGGATTGGCCTTATAACTATTGGCCAATCCCCAAGAGTTGATGTAGTTCCTGATATAAAGGTTGTCTTAGGTGATGTTGAGGTAATTGAGTGTGGAGCTCTAGATGATCTAAGCAAAATTGAAATTGGGGCTTTGATTCCTAGAGAAGGTGAGTATATTCTTGTTACAAGGCTTCGTGATGGGACAGAGGTTAAGGTTTCTAGAGAGAAGATAATTCCATTAATGCAGAAGTGTATAGATAGACTTGAACAGGTAGCCGATGTTATAGGTCTTCTATGTACAGGTGATTTTCCTGAACTCAGGTCTAAGAAGATACTTATAGAACCATCAAAACTTCTTCTTAATATTGTGTCTACATTCAATATTAAAAAGCTTGGTGTTATCGTTCCTGATCCTAGGCAGGTAGATACTGTTGTTAAGAGGTGGTATAGAGTTGTAGAAGATGTTGTAATAGATAGTTTCTCCCCCTATACAGGTGATATTAAGAAGTTGCCTGAAATCGCTAAGAGGTTTAGTGACAGAGATCTCATAGTTCTTGATTGTATAGGTTATAACATAGAGGTTAAAAGAATTGTTATGGGGATTGCGAAAAAGCCTGTGGTTTTACCTAGAACTATTTTAGCTAGGATTCTTAGAGAGCTTACAGAGGTGGTATAACTTGGTAGTATTGAGAGAGGATATGCTTAGGGTTTCTGAGATTGTGCTCAGAAAGTGTATGGGTGTAAAGAAGCAGGAAATAGTGCTTATACTAACCGATGAACCTGCAAGAACTATAGGTTTTCATTTATGGATTAAAGCTAGGGAGCTAGCTGGAGAGGCCATATATATTGAATACACTCCTAGGAAGAGACATGGCGAGGAACCTCCAAAGCCTGTTGCTAAAGCTATGAAGTACGCTGACGTTGTTTTAGCACCAACATCGAAGTCTATAACACATACACTAGCTAGGAAGGAGGCTACTGAGAAAGGTGTTAGGGTTGGTACTATGCCTGGTATAACTGAGGAGCTATTCTTAAGAGCTTTTAATATAGACTTTGATATGCTTATAAGAATTACAGAGATCTTCGGTAAAATACTTGATGAAGGAAATATGGTTAGAGTTGTAACAGAGAAAGGTACAGATATAGAGTTCTCTATAGAAGGTAGGAAAGCTAGGAGAAGTACAGGTATACTAACCGAGCCTGGGAGCTGGGGTAATATACCTAGTGGTGAAGCCTATATAGCTCCTGTTGAAGGCTCTGAAAACGGTATCATAGTTGTTGATGGTTCTATAGCTGGTATAGGTCTTATCGAAACACCTGTGACACTTACTGTTAGAGATGGTATTATTGTTGATATTAAAGGTAGCAAAGAAGCTGAAAAACTAAAGAAGATACTATCTGAACTAAGTATAGAAGCTAAAATGATAGGAGAATTCGGGATAGGTACAAATCCTGGTGCAAAAGTTAGTGGTACTATGCTAGAAGATGAGAAAGCTTTTGGAACCATACACTTTGCTTTAGGTAGTAACTTCGACTTTGGAGGAACTATAAAAGCCCCTATACACATAGACATGGTTGTACTGAAGCCAACAGTTTATGTTGATAATAAGCTAGTTATTCACAAAGGTCAACCTTTAGTCGATTTCCAGCTAAGATACGATCTAAAGTAGAGAGGGATTTAAGATAAAACCCGTTGAATTCTTTGATAAATGAGAGATTTGTAATATATGTTAATTGCTTACAATGACTGGTAATGTACATGACAGCATTTTAAAGTCAAATCTCTTGAACTTCACTTCTCCTCAACACGTTTTCATCTCTAAATCTCTATATGCCTTCACAGGCGTGGTCTTGACATCTCTTTGTAGCATTATATATCTTCCCGCCAGGGATGTTGGCAAACGCTGTTTTATACCCAGCTAGGAGAGATACATTAGTGAACTTAGTTAGGTGTTTGTCTATGCCTAGGCGTTGGTGCTGTCGTTGGAAGCGTTATGGAGTTAGGTTTCATGTTGA
>JAPWUB010000044.1 GCA_028275745.1 Desulfurococcales archaeon
AACCTCTTCCTAACCTTCTCATCAGCCTCAAGCTCATCAAGAATATCGAGAACTTCTCTAGAGAAAGGCCCGAAGAGATACGTACGCCACTCTAAATTAGTAAGCTTCCTACCACACCTCTTCCAGTGCATGTAGTCCACGAGGAACAGAAGCTTCATAAGCCTAGTCCTAGTAATACCCCTACCACTAAACCTACAATACCCAGCAATAAGGTACAGAACAACATTACGAGCATCAAGCATCGCAAACCACGCACACTGCACTCCAAAACAGAGCCCCACTCTATAAAACGCAGTACCTAAAAACATTATAAACCTTTATAAAGCATAGATCCTTCGCACCAGCCCAACCTTAAATAAGTATGTGAAAAATATCTGCAAGATTTAATGGCAGTAGGATCTTCTTTAATTCTGTTAGTGCCTCCCAGAAGTTTAATCTACACATGCTTAAGTATTCTTTAACCATATCCTCAATACCCTTATCAGCTCTTGGTGCGCACCATTCTAACACAATAGGTCTTGATGCTCCCTGAAGAGGTTGTGAGGCTATTACAAGAGCTCTTCAAGCTTTTACTCCAAATCTGGATGTACCTCATATCTCTGTCCACAAACCTACCTCAGGATTCCGCACCTTAACACCCCTTTCTATCCTTAGACAATTCGAATACTCTAAAGTTCGGTCTCTTAATAACCCGATAACATCTACAACTTTGAACCTAAACTGTTTTGCTATATCCCTGAACGCATTCAAAATATCCCTCAACTCTTCAGAACTGCGTATAGGTCCATCCTTATAAATCACAAATCTTGTCTCACCATTAAGATCTCTAGCGATACTCAGCACAGGCAAAAGAGAGTATCATATGCAAATCCGTAAACACATTACTGCTTAAACAAGAATCTACATTGATTACTGTCCCTATGAAGGGAAGTGAATATAAACCTGTTTGTAGGGGTTCTCTATGTGGTGAGCAGATATGGTTAAGTGCTCTTACTGTGGATATGAAGGCGAGTTCAAGCTTATAAAGACCTGGAAGTTCAGATTATACAATGTTGAGAGGTTGGAGTGCCCAAAGTGTGGAGGAATATTCAACCATTACTACGGCACTAGCCCAAGAGGCAAAACATCAGAATACGTTATCAGAGTAAAGCCAAGAACAACCCCCAAGAAGAGACCTGCAGTAGAAACACCAAGCCTAATACCACCAATCTAAAAACCACACAAATTAACCTCAACCCCTTAACATACACAACACCCAAACCTTTGCAACAAGCAACAACAGCTTTACAACCGTATCAAGAAAGTATCTATTGTTTCATCCACGAGAACTTCACAGAAATCTCCAAGAGAGTAGAGTTATTAAAAACATAGTTTCTCAATACTTTTGACAAGCTCTTTATTCATTAATTTATTATTTGTTTAAGTTATGGCGTGTTATATCTGTGTTGCCAGCATATATCAAATCATATGTGCTGCTATTTGTTGTAATAGTTCTGGGTTGCTAAGTACTTGCTGTAATAATCTATGGTGTTCTTCTAGCTCCTTTATTCCTAATTCTCTAACTATTCTTTCTCTTTCCCTAATCTCCTCAATGCTTATCCTTCCCTGTCTTTGTTGCCAGTACTCGTAAAGTGTTGACCTTAGGAAGATTTGTTTCTGGGCATCTTTGCTTAGTAAGTGAAGTCCACAACAGTTTGGTGCTGTGTGATACCTAAACATTCCTTCTCTACATGTTGCAAATGATAGTCCCCTCTTTGTAGCATCAATCATTACTGTGTGTAATGCTTCCTCTCTCTGTGCTCGTGCTGGTCTTTTCCATGGTGTTCCAAGTATTCTTTCCCACTCTATCTTCTCTACACAGCTACTACAAACCCTCTGTAGCGCTTCTAAATCGCTTCTTGTCAGAATCCTTATATTCTCTGCTATGACATACTTTGCTCCTGCTGCCTTAGCTTCATCAAGTAGCTGAGTCAGGTAGCTATGCTCCGTGTTGAGGTATGGAACTAGCGGCTGTAACCTAATAGCTGTTGAAACACCACTTGCAGATAATGTCTCTAATGCCTTGAGCCTTCTGCTAGGAGATGGGGCAAATGGTTCTAGCATCTTAGCCTCATTATCTAGAAAAGCTATCGAAAACTGAACAACAATAAGACCTTTATCAGCAAGCCTAAGAACCTCATTAATCCAAGGCTCCTGAGCAATAAGATCACTCTTCGTATTTATAACTACAGGAATCTCAAGCTCGTTGAATACTTGCAGAATTTTAAGGGTTTTCTTCTCAGCAACTTCGATAGGTTGAAAGGGGTCTACAAGAGTAGACAACCTAAAGAACGGCTTTACACCAAGACTAAGAAATCTGGAGATGAAGACCCTAAAGCTAAGCTCATCAAATGTGAGGAAGGATTTTGCAGGACTTTTCCTAGCATAGCAATAAACACAGTTAAATGGACACGTAGAGTAGGGTTCAACCTTAAACACTGAGTAGCATAGGGAGCTCATTATGTATGAGACTCCAATAATGTATCTAGCCATATACCTCTACGCACTTAATGCAGGAAAAGGTTAGGAAAATAAGGATTTGGTTAAGTAAGGCACTATTGTTTCTCGCTATCCTTGTTGGATTCGCTAGATTCTTTCCTAAGCTCAGCAACACCCCTAAAAATTCTCTCGATAGACTTTGGATCAGTGAATGGTATCTCTATGTATCCACTCCTAACCCTAATCCTAACACTTTGAGACATAGCGTTTTACCCCTATCTAAGAGTAAGGTTTAAATAGTGTTTTATCACTATGCAGAGATTTCTGAAGCTGAAGGGTAGAAGCATGGTCTACCTAGACAACTATATAAGCAAGGATCTCTTTGATGAAAAGCTGAAAGAGTTCATAAAGGGTTCTTTTCTAGATGCATTGAAGAAGTGTAGCCAGAAACCGGATGATTGCAAGGATATAGATATATTCGTTTCTGCTGGTACTCCAGAGCACTGGAAAGATTCTATAGAATTTGCTTTAAGGAATGGAGGCTACACTATATGGGGTAAGAGAGAGGAAAATAAGGATGAGTGGATAAACAGAATTCTTTCACAAGGTTTAAAGGGAATGGAATCAACATTCTTTGAATCATACATTAGATCAGGGTCTAAACTAGGCAAAATACAAGGCTTTACCTTGAGTCCAATAACTATAAATGTGTTCTATTGTAGCAATGTTGGGCTCTTTGGAGCAGGCATAGTAACAACTCTAATTATTGATGGTATGAATCCCTTCTGGACAGAAGAGAGGAATGCATCGACAAAAATAGGATTTCCAGTAGTAATATTCCCATTTAGATGGCTCGTAAAAATATTCTGGCTACACTCATCAGTTTTAGCCAACCGAACAGATCCAGGTAAGTGGAGAGGAATTGAACCACCTCAAAGAGTTGTTGTTAGAGGTGGTATCCAATCAATTAAGGACCTTAGCCTTAGGCATGAATTAGTTAAGAGACTAATAAACGATATTGTTAAAGGTGTGGACGAAACACTAATGTTTTTTGAAAAGTTCTCAAGTGAGACTAAAATTGTTGAGGAAAGGGTTGTAAAGCCTGAGGGGAAGATCCTTTCGCCTCCTCTCTTAGTGCCTGGGAAATGCATTATTGAAGTCTCTAGCGAGGAGCTTTCAAGGATTAGGAATGAAATTCTTCAGGAGTTTGCTGTTGAACCCGATATAATAGATTTCCTGCTTTCTGTACTTGTTTATGGATGTAAGAATGTGTTGCTTGTTGGCAAGCCTGGTACAGGTAAGACCAGTATTGCTAGGTTTATTGCTGAGAAGCTAGGTTTTGAACCAATTGTTGTTACGGCTAATGCTCATTGGAGCAGGGTTGACGTTATTGGAGGACCGATGTTTATTGGTTCAGGCTCCGTTACATGGAGGCCTGGGGTATTGATGGAGGCTATAGCAAGGCATTTAGAGGCTAAGCAACATGGTAAGAAGGGTGCTTGGCTAATAATAGACGAGATTAACAGAGCTGATGTTGATAAAGCATTTGGAGAATTCTTCACAATATTCTCAGGGCCTGAACCAAGTGAATGGGTTATACCATCGTATATAATTGATGAGTGGAAAAAGTATAGTAACGCTAACCAAAACGATGTTTACAGACCCATGCTCGAAGCAATTAAGAGGAATCTATACAGAAATGAAAAGTATATAGTGCCTCCAGACTTCAGAGTCATTGGAACAATGAATTACGTCGATGTAGCGAATCTCTTCGCCATTGGCGAAGCATTTACAAGGAGATTCGTTAGGATTGAGGTCGAGTATCCAAACGATATAGACAAGGAGATAAATATCTTACTAAACAAGATTAAGAGGGGTGGTGACTTTAGGGAAGCAATAAGGATTCTAGAAGACGAAGATGTTGAGAAGCTTATAAAGAGTGTTACCAAGAGCCTTAGAGATGAGGTGAAGAGGCTTTCATTTGGTTCTGCATACCTCTTAAACACTCTCTACACATTTCTAGCGCAAGTAAGGCTAAAGCTTGATACAGGAACACTGCTCGAGAACATCAAGAATGAGGTTAGAAAACTTCTTAAGTACTCTATAGAGAGTACTCTTTCCCTAACACCGCTATGGGATGAGGAGTTGAGGAGAGAAGTTGAAAAGGTGCTTAACGAGGCTTTAGGTCTCCATGAATAAAGCTAATAGAAGCATCCTTGAAATATACCTAGAGTCTCTCTATAGAGAGGTTCTAGAATTTTACAAGTATGGTCTTCCCCTATCTGGAAAAGCTATTGAAAGCATTATTTCCACTATGCTTAAACCTCCTAAAGGATTCTTCAAGGCTTTTCAATCTGAAGAGATGTCAAGAGCTTTAATCGCGTTACATAAGATCAGAAAGCTATCTGATGATCTCCGAAGAGTTGTTGAAGACGTTACCAGGTACCTTGTTACTAAGCGTAACTTTGAATATGAAGAAAGCCAAAGCCTCAGGGGAGCTATAGTATGGACTTTAACAGTGAAGAACATGCTTAGCTTTAGACCCCCAGTAATAGTAACCTACACAAGGGCACTTTCAGAAGCCGAGTACATGCTTCTCAAATCCCTTATACTCAAAGCCATAGACATTCTTGAGGCAAGCAAAAATGAGCTCAGCGCCGCTCTTCATACAGCTAAGCAAAACCCTTTGGTAATCTCATCGCATATTCTAGCACCAAGAAGTTTCATAACATTGGCAAGTTATGTGCTTAGCGAGGTAGAGAAGCTTTCAACAGATTTAAAGCACCTCATTAAACAATATCCTCTAGAATTTATTCACGTGCCCAGAAACATTAGCTGGATTTACATAGAAAAATTAATAAAGGTTACTAAGTCAAAGCCTTGGAGACCCAAGTGGGTTGACGCAACAATCGATCTTAGTCAAAGTATTAAGGGTGTTGAGGAAGACATTAAGAGCTTAAGAAACATTGTTGAGATTTTGCATAAGAGGACTGATGTGATTGTTTTAAGGGATGTCTCAAACACTGTTAGGTTCCTCGCATTCAGACTCTACGAGATCTACACATACATGGTGGCATTGACAGCTGTACTCAAAGTGTTTAAGGGCTCTATAGAGGAGATTAGAGGAAGGAGTATAAGAGTTAGGTATGACTACGGAAGGAGTATCATAGTTGTCTATGGTAGGAAACCGGGTAGAAGCATGCTTGAGAATGCTGAAGCTAGGTGGTTAACAGGGGAGGAGCTAAACAAAGATGAACTTAAGAAGCTTGCTGGGAAGCCGGATATTGGGGTGTATAACGAGGTTAAGGTGGTTATAGAGGCGAAGTTCAGCAATACATTGCCTTACCTAACACAGGCGAGGTTCAAAACACTTGCATACATCTATGAATACGATGCAGATGCAGGTATACTTGTTTATCCCGGTCCGATAACTGGGAGAGGGATGGATAGTGAGGAAAGGTACACGAGGAAGATTCTAGATGCAGCGAGGGAGAAGGGAGGGCTAGAAATAGCACCGGCAACAGGCAAGAAACTGGTTATACTGTCAATGCCACCAACAGAAACAGAGGCAAACATAGAGAAGATGACAAGGATACTCGCATCACTGCTATCATAGCAGTGTAGAGGGCTGGCTTGACAAGGGTTTTCTACGTTTAAAACTGTTTTTGTTGGGCCGTTCTATGGTGGTGAGCAGATAAAATGTTGGACTTTGCGGATGTTGTTGTTGATTATGTTTTGAGGTTTTGTACCAATGCTTGGACTGTTCATGATTATTGTACTGGTGGTTCTGATTGTTTGGAGTACTTTGCTGATGTGGTTGAGGATTATGCTCATCTCTATGCTCTTCTTGATGATGTTGGTGTTGATTGTGGCGATAGCTGTGAGGCTTTTGGTGAGGTGCTTTCTAGGAGGCTTAGGGAGTTGGCTGAGAGGAAGAGGTTTGGTGACGAGTTTAAGGTGTTTGACGAGTTTAGCAAGGTTCTCAACGATCTTCAGCAGGTTGTGGATGACGTGAATAGAGTTTTTGATGCTGTTTCTCAAGAGCTTTACAGAATCTACAAGGAGTGTAGTGGTGCTGAGATTAGGGAGAGGATAGAGGATTTGATGAATAGGTTTAGGAAGATTGTTAGTGAGGTGGGATCAGGACCTCAGCATACAGGTTTTTAGAGCATCTTAACCACTTCTTTGTTTTGGGGTGCTTTATGATCTCGTCTTCTGTTTGTGCTAGTCTTGTAGCAGACTTGATATTAGCCATGGTATGTTTACCGCGTCAATGTCTCTTGCACTCTTAAGCTTCAAGGAGTCAAAGTGGTAGCAGGCATGGCTATTCCTATACTTCTCAAGGGCTTGGGGTGTTGCTTCAAAGCGCCTTATCTTTGGATCTAGCCATTCTGATGCCCAGGCTCAGTACTTTTTGTTTGGGAGTTGCAAGCCCTTTGACCAGTGATTTAAGAGTTTTATCCTTATCTCTACTGGTTGTGGTGTCTATGCTTCGTTACACCGTTTCAAAGCTTATACTTGGGTTTAGGCAATTGTTAGAGCGGATTGGTGTTAATAGCGGTAGTGTCTATGCCTATGTGTAGTGATAGTTGTTGTGTGCATTTAATGAGAGTAGTATACTTGGAGTACTGATTGTGAGTAGAGGTGGTGCTAGTGAGTGGGTTTAACTACCAAAAGTTCGCGATACTGCTGGTGCTGTGGTGCTTGTTTCTAATGGCAGCGCTATTCACAATGGTAGAGCTATTGCTAGAGATAAAAGCAGCACACAAGGTAGTTACAAACATAAGCACCACAAACATTACATACACAGAGAAGCTTGTGAAGAGCTTTGCAGAAGGCTCAATACATGCAGAACTAGCGATATGCTACTCAATAATACTACTAACACTAGTACTGTTACTAGTTAGAGTAGCTGAAGAAATGTCAAAAACATGAAAACAACACTTTTTTGTACTCACCCTCTCCTTTCCCATCCTCCACTTGACAAACATGTCAGAGCTAGCACAATCATTACCCAGTCAAAGCCAATAGCAGGATCTGTTGTACAGTGTTGTATTAGTGTTAGCAAGTGTCAATGTTGTTATGTAGTAAACAGATATAGCAATATCAGCATAGATAGTTGTTGTGATGGTTGTGGTAGGTAGTAGAGTCTCTGTGACAGATGTAGCGAAAATGATGTAAATAGGTACAGTGACCGTTAACAACCCTTGAAGCAAAATTCAAAACACCTGTATATAAAATCGATGTAGCCACTACTGTTAAGAATCTTTTGAAGTAGAGAATTTGCTGTAGAGTCAAGCCAATTAACAAGCCTCTCTATATCTCCCCAACTACCCCCTATCAATCCACATCTCAACAATTCTACGGCTACTTAAGTTCTTGCCTCTCTTAGTCACAAATCTAAATATGGGTGCATAGCTAGAGCTCTCTAATATGTTTCTAGCCCTCTCCTCCAGATCCTCCAAACCAACTGTTTTCCTTAGGTGGAAAACACCAGCAACCCTTGTATGAGCAGGTGCCTGTGCCCATAGCATAGCGGTGGACTTGCTACTTAGTACCGATATTGAGCCAAGCTTAACAACTGGTTTAGAAAGAGGATAGAGAAGCATGTAGAGAGCAGCCATAGACCCTCAGGACGTTTACGAGGAGGAGCCTAGGAGCCAATCTCAACCTTACTAACACTAATGTAGATCCTGGGCACATAGCCCTTAACATCACTCAATAAAGTATCGATGGAGTACCCAAATACGAGTTTCAGATTAGCCCACTAGCAAAGGGTTTTTTGTTATGTGAATTAAGAAAAACACTGAGATGTAGCCGAAACTATTACTAGTGAGGAGGCATTGCCATTCATGCGTAGGGGGTTCATCACCTGGTCAGGCACCAAATGATTCAAAAGCTCTCTGCTTTAGAGAGCCAAAGAATTGTGTGAGCATTACTGTGCTTTTGGATTACTTGTGGCGTTACCTCGTAGTGATCTCTTCTAGCATGTGAATCCTGTTCTGTAGGTTTCTAATACTCTTCAAGTAGTTTATGGAGCATTTGAAGCACTCCCACTCTTCTGGAACTGCTACAGCAATTATTGTCCTCTTCTTAGCGTAGTGTGCTAGTGCTAGAGCTAGCTTGATATCACTTGAATGATTCTCGACACTCTTCCCCTCTTTCACAACAGCGCATTGCTTTAGTGCTGGTTCCCGGAGACATGCAGCTCTCTTGATATCCTCGACAACGTTACCCAAGTTCTCCTCTCTCAACACAGCTCCTACAGTAACTTTCTCAATCTGCAAACCAAGAATTTTACTAGCCTTTCTCGCTAAATATTCTCGATAGTAAGTCGCATCGAGCTTGAATGATGGTGCGCCACTCCTTATCAATGCATTGATCCTGCTTAACATGATAGGATCCAGCTTAATCACAGTCTTAGCACTCAACACGTCTTCAGGGACCTTGCCCTCTTCATCAGCAATAAGCAAGTACTCTAATGCAGGGATGTGCTCATCACCAAAGCCCATATTCATAAGCTTCAGTAAATCGAGTGTGCTCCTTCTATTCACTACAATATCTCTGTAAACCTGGTCAAGCAACTTAATTACCTTCTCCACATACTTTGCAAACAATTCTAACGTGATTGAGCGTAGCTGTAGATCCTCAAATAAGAGAATACTCTTCATCTTAAACCTCTTCTTAACCCTATCCAGCTTCTGCCTTAATTCAGGCTGTAAGAGCCTTACCCAGGAATAGTAGTATGTATCGAGAGATGCTCATTAGTTACTGGTGCTCCTCATAATCCTTGATTACTCTATCGATGTTCGCTATGATCTCATCTATCTTCTTTAGCCCTTCATCAATAGCTTCACAGCTGTGTCTATTCCTCTTCAAGCTGTTGAGCACGTTGATTAGTGTTGCAATGATTTGAGTTGCTCCCTCAACCAGTTTGTTGCGTATAGCCTCATCCTCTGCTTTTTCGTAGAGTGTAAGCATTATGTTCATGGATACGCCGGCATGGATTATTAGGTCCCATACTCTGCACCTGGTGTCTGTGTCTGCAACTGCTTCCTTAAACACGTCTAGAGATTCGTTAACAATTGTCACAATGTCTACGCCCTTGTTTAGAAGACACCTCAGATCATTGGCAAAGCTGTTCAAGTCCTTGCCTAGGGGTAGCATATTCATGGTCATAGTATCTCCTCGCCCAGATCCCTACCTCTAACCTCGTAAGACTATAGACATGCTGTAGCAGCTCATCTAGGCTCAGCTCACCAAAGTTCTTAACAACCTCGTCAGCAATCTTCTTAGCATCTCCACCAAGCTTAATATTGTTGTAGAGTGCTGTGTAGAGGGTTATACCCTTATCAAGTTCCTCCAAATCCCTTAACCCCTCCAAAACATGGGATGCGATGCTTCTAATCTCCATGTCAAGCACGCCTCTTAAGATAACAATACTCTCCATTTTATGTTCCGTTCTTATATAACTAAGATTTGCAAAGCTTTATCACGTTCTACTATTTTTTGACCGTTAAAAAAAAGCCAGTTTACTAAAATACAATTACCTGGGTGAGTTTAAAATGGGTATACGTAAATTGGATCGTACCAGCATCATTAAGATAATGGCTCTAGTAGCTACTATTACGAGCTTAGTAACAAGCTTAGCACCACTTCATATTCATGTCTTAGCAGTCTACGATTCTCCGGGTACATCAAGTTGCGTCGAGGATTACATGTATGTACCAGTAATAGTATTGAATGCACCATGGAATGGTAAGGCAGAGTTCACCAAGAGTTTCTATATTCAATGGGAGTTTGGTAGCATAGTGACGTCATACACACAATTCTCTTGGAGTGAAACAGCACGGGTTTACAATGGTGTAAATGCGATAGAGTATGTCTTTGCAAAGGTTAGGGTGTGTGGGAGCTACGCAGAAGTTCTTCAATGGTTTAACGATCGTTTCGCAACAACATATGAGGCTTCAGGCGACAAAATAGATGATACATGTCTTAAACTCGTAACCGTAATATGCGATGTTTATGATAATTGTAGAACATCGGGTAGCTTCACTACGTGCCCTACATATAGCTCTTACGATCTTAAACTCACGTATTGTAATGGTTATGAAAAGAGCTTTGAAATAACTACATCCAATGCTATTGCCGCGGGAGTAGATATAAGCATAAGTATGGGATTATTTGGTGTTGATGGTATCTTTAGGACACACCTATTAGCCGGTGCTGATGTGAAAGCTGTTTATGATATTGTAGCGCCACAGAACGCTTGTGCTACTTGGTATATTGATTACTTGAAAGCATCAGCTCAAACTCCTATATGGGCATTCTATGTGGTTGACCCACCCCAGCAGGCCATAAACTCATCAAGAAGAGCAGATAAATGTGTAACGCGATTAGAATTAGAAGAGGTTGTATTGAGGGCTACGAACAGCAGTGGAGTTATTAATGCTGAGGTTGTTAGTAGGGCTGGGAAGCCGTTCAAAGAAGTGGTTATCGCATGTCCGCGTAGGTATATAGAAGTAAGCTTTGTGAATGATAAGGCAATAGTGTCTATAAGTAATGAGATCCGCGATGCTGTTA
>JAPWUB010000045.1 GCA_028275745.1 Desulfurococcales archaeon
CTTCCTACCCTGAGGAAGATCAAGCGGATGCTTAGACATCAAACCCAGGCTCACCAAAACCAGTATAACACCTTGCAAATATTTAAAGCTATCTCACAACAAAAACATCACAGCCTCGAAAAACACAACATAAAAATACCTAAACAATATAGAGATAACCACACGTATATGATGAAGGCTGTGAACACTGAACGCAATGATGAGGTGTTTCAAGGCTGATTATCGAGATAAAACACGTCTAAATCTATTGCCTTTGCATCGAAAAGTAAAATAAAAGTATAAAATATGTTATTCTAAAGCTCTAGCATCAACGATTTAAGTAATAAAGAGAAGGAGTTGAAAATCTGATTCTTTCACCTTCTCTTAATGTACCATCCAATAATCATACCCACTACCAATGATATTGTTACAGGAACTAATATCATTTGCCAATCAATAACTCTTTCAATTGATGTTTGTGTAATCACATATGTTACAGTTTGTGTTATAGTAGCTAAGTGAGTGTATGTTGTTGTTAAAGCTGGAGTTATTGTTGACATTGTTTGAGTTGGCATTGGTATGCTTATCTCATATAGGTTTGGAGCAGTGCCTGGAATGATTGAGCCATTTATTAGTAGAAGTGTTATTGATAGTGGTGGCAAATTGAGTTCAATACTGCTTTGCTTGACATCCATATAGTATTCCACAGGTTTAATGTTGTCAGGATTACGCCAAGTATTCCTACTAGCTATGTCTTTGCCTGTAAGTCTTACTACTTTTGTTTTTCCATCTATTTTATAGTTGTGTATAGCTAGATTTACATTTATTGCTTTTTCATGATGATAGTTAACCAGGATTATGCTTAATGTTGTTTTGTTTTCATTGAATAGTGCTACGGCATCTACATATGGATTGTCTGTTGATAATGGTATTTCAGGTGGCCTAGCACCAGCATTAAATGTTGGTGAAACAACTCGAACAAAAACGGGGTAACGTCCAGGTTGAGTAGCATAGATTTTATGAACATAAAATGCTGGTGTTGGGTACACAACTTCGAATTCTTTCCTTAGCCCACCACCAAACCATATTAGTGCACTCCTAGTTATGATTCCCACAAATCCGTCGCTATATATAGCAGAATTATATAGCCCTGCAACCCACATAGCCTCAATCATAGTAGTAGAAACATCGAGATCTCTTGCACCTTGGGCTTCTGTTATAGCAAGCTTTGGTATTGGGCTTTGGTAATTCTTCAATATTTCACGCATTTCCTTCCATCTCTCCCTTATAGCATATGTCCAGCCAATTGCTTTATAGTAATCCGATTCGGTCATGTCTACCCATATTAGGTAATGCCTTGAGAGATACTCCACCTTTCCTGGGTTAGCAGATAGTAATGGGCCGTCCCATGGAAGCCAACTACTATAATGGTCTTGTGCAGCATTATCTAAACCACCATTAGCTATAAGATGAATTTTTGGATCAACAGCCTTCATAGCCTTGTACAACTCCATATATCTTTCAGCATATTCTGATGGTGTCATGTGACCTATTTGCCATGAGCCATAGAGTTCATTTCCCAGCTCCCACCATGTAACATTATATGGCTTAGTATGGCCATTTTGCGCTCTTATGCCTCCCCATTTTGTAGTGTTAGGATTTCCATTTACATATTCAACCCATTCAGCAGCCTCTTCAACTGTACCATTCCACCCAGCATTTACCACAAGCAAAGGTTCTGCTCCAACAAGTTCTGCAAACTTCATAAATTCATCGGTACCAACATAGTTGAACTCAGGTATATTCCACGCCATATTAAGGCGTGTTGGTCTGCATACCATGGGCCCTATACCATCTTTCCAATGGTATTGAGATGCAAAGTTCCCTCCAGGCCATCTAATCAACGTAATGCCTGCTTCCTTCATAAATCTAATAACGTCCGGATCAAATCCATAAATATTATCTGCAGGCATTAACGATGCGTGGTCTACTTCAAACCAGCCAGGGACATCCGATGTTATGGCAAAGCGTATTCTTTCACCTACATTGATGCTTCCTTGCAGTATTGATAAATTGAACTCATATTCTTTCCATTCACCATTAACAGCCTCAATAATGTGCTTGTCAAGAATCATGCCATTCTCTTTTTCAAGGCTTATTATAACTCTTGAAATATTCCCGCGAAGATACATCTTCACAACATACTTGTTTATTCTGTGTATTGGTACATATATACCTTGTGCTATACCCACTCTTTCCGTATTAAGAGAGTGTATGACTATTTTTTGTGCCGTTCCACTACAATATCCATTAACTAGGCTATAACTTACATTACCAGAACCATAACGAGTCCATGCAAATGCTATTGTTTCATTCTTTAATAGGTACAACAATGCTGCTGACCCAAAGTATTTAGCGCTTTCAAAGCTTGGATTGTCTAGTATTTCAGCCCATATACCATGATGTATTGTGCCACTCAACCTGCCTGCTATAATTTGGCCAAGGTTCTCAATGAATATCCCAAATAAGTATTTGGATATGGGAACTGGGGATGCATTTAAAGTAAATACATCAACCCATGCTTTATCCTCTATAGGAGACTTGAAATATGTTACATACATACTGCTATACTTACTTATTAATTGGTGTGGTTGTAGCAAGATTTGACGAGGCATTTATATGAACTACTATAGAATTGCAAAGAATACAAATATTGTAATTACCTTTTTTCATATTTTTGTGCATCATTATTCACCAATGTAATATCTATAGCTTGTTAGGAGTTTGTATATCTCAATATATGCACCTGGCCCTAAATCTGTAGGATCTAGTCTTCTTTCTGCAATTTGGTCTTGGTGCACAAATACATACCATGGATCTAAGAAGAATGTGTTTCCTGCAGTCCAAATGTTGTATCTTCTTAAGCAATACCCTGTTATTGGGTTAAAGCTTGCATCAAGTACAAATATCTTATGGCATGCACCATTATTTGTGCCTGCAGCTACAGAGAGCATAAACTGTATCTCTCCGTTGGGTGCTATTACAGGATATATTGTTGGGTTTTCATATCCACTTTCAAATATTGTTTTAACGTAATTGAAAACAGGCTTTGTAGGATCATCAAGGCTCCATAGTATTGTTCCACCACTAAAGCTCGATGTAATAGCATACCAAGTTCCATTGAATCTAAATATAGATATATCATAATGCCCTGCACTACCACCTGGTGGAACTCCATTTAGAATAACGTTTGTGTTTACTTCTAAAACGTTGAGATTTTCATCGAGAACCACCTTAACTATTCTATGCTTTCCACCTTGAAATCGTGGAGATGCTGAGATCCAATCCATTAAATATCCATGTATTTTACCATCAATCCATTTAAATAATACTCCTTGTCCAGTGTATCCTGGTTGGTTCGCTGTTACTCTAATTATGGGTTCATAGTTTATAAGATCCTTTGTTCTCAAAAATATTAATCCTCCTCCACCACCATGGAAATAACCTTCTGTGGCAAAGAATATCATGTACCCTTCTCTATCCTTTAATATCGATCTAGGGTCATATTTTCCACTGCTCCAATCATATACAGGTCTCAAATCTCTTATACCAGTACCAGCCGCCATGTATGTCTTAAAGTCTTTAAAAATTATTGTAGAATTACACACCTCTAATGCAAATCTCAAGTTAAGTGTTAATAGCTCTGGAGACTCTATTTGGGCTACAAGTAACCAGTCATTGTCTACATCAGTTCTCTTTATATAGAATTCCCCAGAATCGCCTCCTGAAAGTATGAACAGGAATCCCAATTCATTTACATTCCCTAGCTTAATTTGCTTTTGGTATTGAACAGGGAGGATGCCATGATATGTAGACACAACCAAGCTCTTATTTATTACCATGCTAAAAACATGTCTATTAGTTTTTGGAAGATATAACGAGAATCTTATATCCCCATCATGACTAAGTATAGAGATTTTAGCTTTGTAAGCGGTGTAAGGCTTTAGCGAAACATTATTATTATACATGATACTACAGGTGCTGGTGCCATTTAACGCTATGCCATCTGCAGTTTTTCTGTAAAATCCGTGAATCTTCCATCTCGTAAGCGCTGTATTCAAATCCTCACTATAATATGTGATATTATTTATATACATGAATGGAAGAACTGTATTTAGTCTTTCACCTAACTTAATAGAATATGCAGGTATAATTGTAGATGTAGGAATAGTAGAGATTGTTAAGGTTTTTGTCTGAGTTTGAAATTGCGTAACTGTTACTGCACTAGTTAATGTTATGAAGCTAGTGTACGTCACAAATACTGTAGTGATGGATGTTACTATATTTTGCCTCAAATTGCTGCCAATAATGTAGTATGTTATCAAATTACTTAAAACGATTATTACCACAAATAGTATTGTCAATAATTTAACATTCATCATATGCACCTCACTCTATATATTTTCATCTCTTATTTAAATTATGATGAAGACTGCTATTAGTTTAGAATTAAAATTAAAAAGATATTTTTAATTATCTATAAATAGCGTTACTTCTTTAACCCTGTTACTGCTATTCCTCTCAAGTAGTACTCTATGGCAATTATGTATAGTATCAAAGGTGGAAGAGTTAATATTACAGCTCCCGCGGCTAAGTTCCAGAAGTTTACAGTATAGGACCATGTCAAGTTCCATATGCCCAAGGGTAGGTTCCAGAGTGTTGTTCTTGTAGCTACAAATAGAGGCCATCCGAAGTTGTTCCAATTCCACACTATATTAAATAATATAAGTGTTGTAAGCACAGGTCTTATTATTGGTAGATGTATTCTAAATAATATTGTAGGGGTGCCCGCACCATCAATTAGAGCGGCTTCTTCATAGTCGCGAGGTATGGCATCAAAAGCTTGTTTTAACATAAATACGTTATAAGGTGATGCCATTGGAGGTATCAATAAGCCAATGTATGTTCCCAGTATTTTCATTTTAGCTAGTAGTATGTATAGTGGGAGATAAGCTGCAATTCCAGGTATCATCATAATTCCGAGGATGAACCAGAATACTATACCTTTTCCAGGAAAGTCTAGCCGCGATAATGCATATCCTGCTAATGTTGATATCACTATACTTCCAGCTGTAACGCTAACTGTAAATATTAAGCTGTTCACCAGCCACAAACTGAATGCAGGATGTGTAAAAATCGTAATATAGCCATCGTATCTAGGTTGACGCGGTATAAGCTGCCCTGCCATAACGTTTGCCCCTAGGGATGCTGCTAACAATATGAGAAATGGAATGATGTAGACCACTACCCCAATGATGAAACCTATATCAGCGACAAGGTTTATTAGAAATGTTTTAACCTTGTTACGTAGTTCAGTGCTCATAGATTTCTCACCATCTATGCAAAGCGTTTATATATAAGCCTATATTGTATTAGGCTAAGGATAAACACAAATAGCATTAATGTCATAGCTATTGTGGCAGCATAGCCATAGTTTAGTGAGTAAAAAACTTGTCTCTGCATATACCAAGCTATTGATGATGTAGACCAACCTGGGCCTCCACCTGTCAATGTGGCAATCTGATCAAACACAGCAAAAGCACCAATAGCTCCTGTAACTGCCATAAACGCCAAGAGGTTCTTTACTAAAGGTAGTGTTATATAAACAAATATTTGAGTTCCGCTAGCACCATCGATTAGGGCTGCCTCATAATATTCCCTTGGAATAGTCCTTAAGCTTGCCATCATCAGTATTGTATTATAACCTAAGGAACTCCACATAATAAGCGATGACACAATCCATGGAGCTGCATTAGGGTCTGTAAGAGGATTTTTCCATCCTTTTGTAAATGGCATTGAAAGGAACCAGCTCCAAGCCATGCCTAATGATATCCAGCTAATGACTATGGGTATCAATATAGAGGATTGAAAAGCTTTTTTAATTGAAGGAGGCTTAACCATCAAAACATTCAATATCCATCCAAGGAAAAGAGCTAGAACAATAGAAAGCGCTGAAAAACCAGCATATCGCAATGTATTCACAACGGTGATTCTAAAAACATCATCCTTTGTAAATAAATCGATATAATTTCTAAAACCAACATAAATTTCTCTCCATGCAATTGTACGATATACTGAAAGCATAATACCTTGAATTATGGGGAACACTGAGAATAATGTAAATAGCACTAGGAATGGTGACATGAATAGAAAAGCCTTTAGTAGATTCCTTCTTCGATAGATTTTAAGCCATTGCATATACGTAGTTCCTTTGCTTGCCTTCGACTCGCTCATTTCAAGATCCCTAATATCTAGAGATATTGCTATAGTTAAAAATTTTGATGAAAATGATCTAATCTAGAGCTATATATTGCAAATTAGGAAAAATAATCTATAACAACATACCCTATACAGATTCTTAAAAAAATGTTTTGGTTTCAAGAAAATCATTTAATTATATTTACCCTCCTGCATAAGGTGCGAGGATCTCTAGCGTTTCTTGCTCACTTTTTTGAGATGCTTCTTCTGGAGTTTCTTGGCCATTTACAACATTTAAAACATGAGCATTTATGTGATCTCCTATCTCCCATATTGCAGGGTGTAGGGTGAGGAACTTTGCACCGAGCTTAGCTTGTTCTACAAATTGCATACGGTGTGGATTATTTGCATAGGGTGGGAATTTCCAGCCTTCTTTATAAGCTGGTATGTGACCTGCGTATGCACCCCAAGGCCCTCCATGTTTAGAGAGCCATACAGCAAATATTTCTGCTGCTTTTTGCCTCTCTGGTGTGTTGCCATATGTTAATCCTATAATGTGACCACTTGTCCATACTTTATATGGTGAGTCTCCTCCAAATAGAGCTACAACAGCGTATCTGAAACCTGGTATTAGGTCAAATGTTGCCTGAGCCCATGGTCCATGAACCCATGATAACACAGGATGCGTGGTATTCATAGCAAGTCCATAAATTAATTCGTTCCATGGATGCACCACTATTAATCCTTCGTCTGCTGCTGTTTTGAACCACTTAAAGGTGTTTATACCATCTGTCGAATTAATAGCAGGCTTAGGATTAGTTACAGTGCCATCGCCAACAACTAAATCTCTTGGTGTAAGAGACCACCAGAACCAGAAGTTTCCTGCACCTGTTTCTATACCCATCGGATATATACCTGTTTTTTCTGTTTGAAGTTTTTGCTTTGCAAGTCTAAGCCAGTTGAGGAGGTCATCTGGAGTCTTTATTTCACCAGGCTTTGGTATGGAAATACCATATTTTTCAGCTAAGTCCAGGTTTATGTACATAGCATAGGGATGTATGTCTAGCGGCAAGGCCATCATATGCTTCTCACCTGTTTTTGGATCTGGCCACCATAGCATGTCCCAGTACCACTCTATGTACTGATCTCGTGAAAGCCCAAAGTTCTTAATTACGTTGTCTACTGGTTGCATTACTGTATAGGCAAATATTGGTATTTCCGTTGGGTGTACAATGAATACATCAGGTTGCACCCCAGCTTTGTAACCCGCTAAAAGCTTACTGTATACATCAGACCACGCTCCCTGCATTACTCTTACAACCTTGATTTTTCCTGCAAACAGCGAGTTAAAGGTATCGACAAGGTGATCCATTACCCAACCATCACCACCACCAAGACCATCCCACATTTCTATCGTTACTTCACCACTCCATGTGATACGTTTTGATAGATCTGCCACAATCTCATTTTCATTAGGTAGAGTCCACACATATTGCTGTACTGGAGAGGTAGTAGTAGGTGATGGTGATGTTGTAGGACTTGTTACTGGAGAGGTAGTAGTAGCAGGTGACATCATGACTGTGGAGATAACTGTTCTCTCAGTAGTATAAGTTATGGTATACGTTACAGGTTGTGTTATTGTCTGTGTTATAGTTGTTGGAGCCACACCGACCCTACCAACAGCAAACCCTACAAGTATTCCTATCACTAATGCTATTACAACTAATACAACACTCATGGTTTTAGCTTTTTGAGACATGAATTGGACACCCTTTCTAATAAAGAATATAGAAATGCCGAGTTTAAAAACTTTTTACAGAAGTTAAAAAGATTTTGCCACAATTACTTTAGGTATACTCTTGCTTCTTGTATCGATACATTACCCTGTGATTCAAATACTATTCTGTATAAGAGGTTTTTGTCTTCTATTTTAATGTTGTAGATATTGCCTCCCTTTATATCAATTGTTTTATATGTATACCATTTTCCACTTGCATATGCCTCTATATAAAGTTTTCCATCTCCATTTGTTGCGAATGTTACCTCTGTAATGTCTAGTGTTCCTGGAAATGGTGCTGAAACAATTCTGGATCCTGATTTGGTTACTAATCCTCTTAGTTTTGTATCTGTGTTTTCTTCATAGAGATCTAGTACTATTGGTGTCTTTGGATCTCCTTCAAATACTCTTAAGCCCCATGGATGTATGCTCCACTCATAATCCCTGTTTATATCACCACCATCAATATCCAATAGTATTGGTAGCTGAGCTGCTGGCAAGTCTCTTACAAAACCAATTGCATACGGTTTAGCATTATACACTACACCAGAATCCCTAGTATCTCCAGAGCCTAGTATTGCTATGGCTCTTAGAGATCCGTCTACATACCATAGAGCTAACCCCTCTCTATAAACAATTTTAAACACATGGTAATCAGATGAATAATCAAACACCCCCGTAATAGGCGTTATATCCATTTCAGCTCTAGATACTATGTCACCAGCAAATGCATATAGTCTGCCCTGGCCTGTGTGCCACATGAAATGAATTACACCACCCATAAAGAGATCCTCAGCTTCAAAACCAAACCAAAGCATAGGACCATTAGAGTACCTAGGTAACTTGGTTCTAAGTTCAAAAACACCAAATCTAAAGGCTTCTCTAGATCTTAGGGAAACAGTTATATAGCCTTTGGGCTTAACATATGTTGTTATGAAGTCTGTATAGCTCTTCTCCTCATTACTAAACCTCCAGAAATCCTCAGGCTTGCAAAGCTTAAACTCCTCAGCAACACCAGGCCTCTCCCCAGGAACCCTAACCCAACAATAAAAAACACCAGGAAGACCATCACCCAAAATAGTGGAATACCTAATGCCCTTACCACTGCCAATCACGTATACGACACCCCCACTAGAGACATTTAATGATGTTGTATTTGTGGCAGTATATAAAGTTTTCTCTGGGCTTTGCTGCGTTGTAGAAGGATTAAAGAGGTAGTTATATACACTATAAGTATAGTAACCTGTTACCCCCATTAATACCGTGATTAGAATCAAGACTACTATAATCCATTTCATAGATCTGAAGGACATAGAGATACCCATAAAGCTATGTCATCAACGATTTTTGGCTCTTTTTATCAAATAAATACATCTTGTTACTATCAAATGCTATGCACATCTTATCTCCAATATTAATCTTAGCCTCTGCTGGCGCATATGCCTTGATATAAATATTGTTGATTGCAATTGTAACCCATTGATGTGTAGCTAGATATTCTGTTACATAAACAGTTCCACAAATGTTTAAACCTTCATTATATGGTACAGCATTTATATCCTCCGGCCTTATGCCTAAGACTACCTCTGTATGCGTTAGTTTTTCTTTTATCAAAGATGCAATATTGTCAGGAATGCTCAGCTGAAATGCTCCTGCATCAAATATCATCTTACCATTTCTTTCAATTATTGATCCTGATATTAAATTCATTGGAGGGGATCCTACAAATGTTGCAACAAACATGTTTGCTGGCTGACGGTATATTTCAAAAGGTGTTCCAATTTGCTGAATTTCACCATAATTCATTATTGCTATTCTATCTCCAAGCACCATTGCTTCTGATTGGTCGTGCGTCACATAGACTGTTGTTATGTTTAACTCTCTTTGAAGCCTTTTTAGAAAAGCCCTTGCAGTAACCCTGACTTGGGCATCTAGATTGCTTAATGGTTCGTCAAGTAAGAGAACCCTTGGCTCTCTAACTAAGGCTCTGGCTACAGCAACTCGCTGCATTTCACCACCACTTAATTCTGAAGGCATTCTATCGAGTAAATGAGCTATGCCTAGCACCTTTGCAACATCGGTTACCTTCTTCCTTATTTCCTCCTCAGAAACTTTGCGTATTTTTAGCGGAAATGCAATATTGTCGTATACTTTCATATGGGGGTATATGGCATAACTCTGAAACACCATACCAACATCTCTTTCCTTAGGAGGCAAAAATGTTACATCTCTATCACCTATGAAAACCCTGCCTTCTGTAGGTATTTCCAACCCGGCAATCATTCTTAGAGTAGTAGTTTTTCCAGATCCAGATGGCCCAATAATTGCAAAGAATTCTCCAGGCTTTATTTCAATTGTCACATTTTTAACTGCTTCAACAATACCTCTTCTAGTCTTAAACGCCTTTGTAACCCTATCAAGGAAAACCCTGGTCAAGTATAATCACACTCTATTTAACTTTTTCTCGTTAAAGATTCAGACGTTTAAAAGTTTTTGTGAGCTCATTTATTATAGCGTATGCAATTTTAAGGTGTTTATTCATTGGGGTTCTTTTAAACTTTTTAGGAATTGCTTGAATAGCTCGATAAACTTGTTTATGTCTTCTTCTGGCTGGTTTAGGGCTGGTAGTAGGTGTGGTGTTTTTTCGTCCATGTATAGAACGTTGTTTATTCTCATGTAGAGGTGAAGTGCTTTTTCAGCTGTTTTGCTCCATCTAAGGTTCTTGGCATCTGTGTAGTTTCTTGGTCGTGTTTTTGTGAAGTGTATTCCTGTCATTGTTCCTGCTC
>JAPWUB010000001.1 GCA_028275745.1 Desulfurococcales archaeon
TGGGGGACATGCTTGTAACTCTTGCCTGCTTAGCTGAGGGAACAACAAGGTATACAACATCAGAGCTTACTTTACATACACAAACTGTGCTAAAAATAGCTAAGGACGTTGCTGGCTGTAGCTATAGCATTGAGAAGCTAGGCTCAAAATACCTTGTAGAGATTAGTGGGATAGGATTCTCAACTTAATTCCTACTTTATCCTAACCCTATTGTACTTCTTGTTCTGCCAACTATACCTCCTCATCTTACTAGATCTACCAAAACCACATGCTGCGCAGTAGCCCTTTGCAACATTAAATGCTACTCTTCCACAGCGCCTACACTTAATGTGTGTAACTTTCTTGCTTCTCTTACCCATTGACGGTGTGCCTTTCAAATGCCTCACCTCATATCAGTATCTTTACCTAGCTGAGTTACATTGGCGAGATAACTACTATGTTCTCGCCTCTTATAAGTACTGTTCCAAGCTTTCTCCAGCTCCCATCATTCATTTCTTCCTCAGCGTTATCAAGTACTACATTTAGGTGCATGTCGTAACTTCTCAGCCTTCCTCTAATAGATTTACCTCCTCTAAGCTTTATCAGGACCATTTGCCCTAAGCTCTCAGCCAAGATTTTGTGTGCTGTATCAGGAGTTTGATTAGCGCTCATAGCCTTAATCCTCAGCACACAGCTCTTAATGAGGTAGGGTTATAAACTTTTGCTCTACTCGTTTAATGGTTGTAAGGGCTGAGCATCAATGATTTTAGGAATTATGAGTGATACTCATGACAATATCGAGGCAGTGTCAAAGGCTCTTGAAATCTTCAGAAAGCATAATGTTGAAGCAATTATACATTTAGGAGATATCGTATCACCTTTCACACTAATGAAGATTGTAGAATTCCCAGCAAGAATAGTCGTTGTTCTAGGCAATAATGATGGCGATGAAGCTCTCCTAAGAGAAATAGCTATGAAGGCAGGCGCAGTCGTGCGCAAGTATGTGCATATAATGGAGATAAGCAAGAGAAAAACCCTCCTAATGCACGGATTTGGCAACATAGAGACCACACTCACACTAGTTAATGCACTAGCACAAAGCAACATATTTGACGTGATTCTCTATGGTCATACACATAAAATAGATGCTCGTGTAGTAGGTAAAACCCTAGTCATTAACCCTGGTGAAGTCTGCGGCTATATAACCGGAAAACGAAGCGTAGCAATACTTGACACAGTCACGTTAGAGTATAGAATTATAGAATTTTGATATAGGGTTATTAGCCTACACAAAATCTAGACAAATGGTAGAGCAAAATAGAGGGTGGCCGCGGTAGCTCAGCCTGGTAGAGCGCGGGACTGTGGGGCAAAAGGCGCAGAGATCCCGAGGTCCCGGGTTCAAATCCCGGCCGCGGCCCTAAATCAATTTTAACCCACCAAGTAATATCTTAGTTGCCCTAAGAATAAAAGTAGGTGTGCATCATGACAAACTTTAAGAAGTATAAGGAAGCTCTAGAGAAGTTAGGACTTAAACAGTTAGATGTTTATAGGCTTAAAAACAAAGACATTATCAGAGCTCTTAGACTTAATGATAACAAAGTACTATTAGTAGAGTTACCCAAGCATAGAGAAGAGATTAGTGTAGAAGAGTTTATAAACATTGTCAGATCCAAAATTGAAACCAAGTAAACTTTATAAAACAAATTACGTTAATTTTGAACCATACTTGCAGGTATTAAGGTTACAACCAAGTTATTGTCTGTAAAATCATCGTTTTATTGCTACACCGTTTTATCTGGTTGTACCCCGCCGGACCGATCTCTCCACATTTCCATACCCATCCACGGGTCTTTCGGAGAGATGTGAGGCGGCGGGGCACCAACTCTTTATAGAGCAGTATTTAGGGTAAAAAGTCTTCGCATTTCTTTGCTTCTGTGCAATGAAACTAAGCCAGTGTCAGTAATTAGTGGGTCTTGTTGGTGGGGCCGTGGTAGCGGGGGGTGGATTTGAACCACCGACCTCGGGGTTATGAGCCCCGCGGGCTGCCAGGCTGCCCTACCCCGCTATTTTACGGCCCCATTACTATATTCAGATACCTGCCAGGCTTATAAGTGCTTTGAGGTATTACAATGCTGTGGTGCTGGTTGATGAAATTAACTTCTTTATCTCTACTAGCTTTGGTTTTAAGTTCCTTATACGAATCTTCAATATGTTTGTAAGTCTCTGCATATGAACCTTGCTTACACCTGTAACCTTTGCTATTTCCTCTGTATCTGCCTCGCCATTTATTAAGAGCTCTTTTAGTAGTAATGCCAACGCTACTTTTCCTCTGAACGTTCTTGAAGATAGTATTGGGTCGCCTTCAATTATCTCTAGAAGACTTTTGACAATACTATCTTTTTCAACAAGTTCTTTTAGGTTTGCATCATATACATGTACGAATACTCTAGCCTTTCCACCACTAAGTCTTGTCTTGAGCGCCTCAACATCTACACGAACATTTCTTCTACAGCGCTTGGCATAGCTTTCATATACCTTGACCTCCTCCTCATATTTTAAAAGCTTGCGCAAGTTATACTTAGCACTTCTGCTTCTTAATGCACCCCTCACATTCCTTGAAATCTCTTCTTCCTCGACTTTTGGTGGTACTCCAATGAGCTGTTCAGGAAATATGTCCTCAATGACTGTTCCACAGTTTGCGCACACAATGTATCCTCGGATATAGTCGTAAACAACATTGAGAGATCCACAGTAGGGGCATTTCATGATAAACGCCAGAAATGTATGAGTATAGAACGAGACTATATAAAATGGTGTGTAATGTTCTATTCATACACGCTCAGTGTGAACCGAAACTATTCAGAAGCTACAAAGCTTTGCTTGTTTAAAGCGCTTCTCAGCAATCATATGCTTCATCATGTAGGCAGCCTGGGATCCATCATCATCAAAGTTCTGCTCTCGATAAATTAATACTGCAAGCTGCTTTAAAACTAATTATGGAAAGTAGAACTGTAATTGGGGGCAAACTATGAGTACGCTACTTACAATACAACCCAAGATTCTGTTCTCGTACCCAAGTGCAAAAGACTTTACAAATGTGCTGAAAACAATTTCAGAGATTGTTGAAGAGGTACTGTTTGAGGTGAGCACCTCAGGATTAAGTGTTAAAGCATTGGATCCAAGCAGGGTAGCACTTCTACGTGTTGAGTTACCTGCAGAAGCGTTTCAGGAATTCAAAGCCGAGCAAGAGCTAAAAATTGGGTTGGCTGTTGGCAACTTGGTGAAGGTGTTGAAGAACTTAAAGAAGGGGGATAAAATTACAATTGCAGCAAATGAAGAGTTTGTTGAAGTTGTTGTAGAGGGAACAACTACAAGAAGATATAAGTTTAGAAACATTGAGGTGATGTCGGAAGAAGTACCAGAAATAAAGCCAGAGTTTGATGTAGAGGCTTCAGCTACAGCATCAGTTGTAAGAACAATTATTTCAGAACTAGCCTCGCTCACGTCTACAATAGGCTTATCAGCAACAAAAGATGCGCTGGTCTTCATCGATTTAGATACAAAGAAGGTTAGTCATAGAATAACACAAGCGTCAGGTAATTTGATTTCACTTAACCTAAAGAAAGAAGAGCAGATTACTGTTCCCTACGATAGCGAGTACCTATCAAAAATAGTCGATATTCTGCGTCTGGGTTCTGTAGTTGATATAAAGTTTGGATCGGAAGCACCATTATATATGGCGCTACAGTTCTCAGGAGGAAAGGCAGAGTACCTCTTGGCGGCAAAGATCTAGTCATTTTTGCTTGTTAGTTTAATCATTTTATAGGGGTAAGCTAGGGGATTCTTAACTCTGCAATCCCATTTACACATATTTAGTGTTTTCATTGTTGCACAACTGTAGGGTAAGTACTTCTTTTTCGAGCCTCTCAATCCCTGTAAATGCTCTATTTGGTATCTCGTAATCTTTTCATTAAAGTCTGGGCTATGCTTAAATAAGTCAATTATAACCTCTGGTGATATATTAAGATTGATTAAGAATGTTGCTAGGGCAAATCTTTGGTGGTGCGTGAGGTTTTCGCCTTTAAGCAATAGGTTAAGAATGTTATTAATACATGGCGGAAAATACTTTTCAGCAATCTTTACAAGCTCTTCTACGTTCTTGATGTTTGCAAAAAGCTCTTTTAATCTATGTATATGTTCTTGTTCAGATATAGTAATGGAATCTGCGTCCTCCTTACCTTTACCAGAGGTATTAAGATCAGCAACGCCTTTTGTAGGTATCTCTAAAGCTTCTTCAAACTTCCTTAGAATTTCTTCAACCTCACCACCTTTCAGCGTGCATGAACTTGAGAGCTGACTAATTTTTGAGACGAGGGCATGCCTAAGATACTCAGCTATAAGTCTTACTATCTTTACTTTACTGTCTACATAAATATATCCCTTAGCTATGGGGAATGCCACGAGTTTCCAACTTTCTTCCGTTAGTAAAGTTCTTGCTAACTTAAGGTAATGGTATAGAGGCATTCTGTAATTGAAACATAAAGCCCCTATCTGTGCATTATTTGCAGATTTTACAACAATGTAATGGGTTTCCAGAGCACACGGCTTATACTCAATTTCTACACCTAGTGCACGTGCAACGGTCACAATATCTAGATCAGAAAGTTTGTTGAGCAACTCTTGTAAAGACATAGCAACTTTATGTACCAGTCTATTTAGTATAATGGTGTATTGCGAGAATTGTGTAAGTATAATAAACAACGCGGCAATGTACTTGTCATCAACTTTAACGAGAAGGTCTACAAGTTCATGTTCGCTCAAATTCTTTATTTTCTGAGCAAGAGAAATTGCATCTGCGCTTATCTCTACAAACATTCTGATATCTTCAATAAAGAATTGCTTGAAAAGTTCATTACATGAGCTTGCATTCAAGAAAGAACTAATTACAGTAAGTAAGGTCATTTTACGATTCACTTTATTCATAACTTGTTAATGTTTCTGTTCGCACTCTCTATAAATTTTAAGAATAAGATCCTTTATTTGCATACCCACAGCTCCAAAACTATTAACTTTAATGCATTTATGCATGTTTGCCGCGGTTTTCTCATTTATGACTTCTACCAGTAATAATGGATTTATTGGAGGGTCAGGCAACTCTGGAAAAGGTTTTTCTTTACCTAAGTAAATCCATTTTAAATTTGATCCTTCCTTCTTAAGTATATACCAATATCTGCCAAAGTAGTAGTAAAGTCTTTTCTCACCGTAGGGATACTTCCTCACAACAATATGTAGTGGTTTTAAGTATACACCAAAGCGTTTAATTGTTCTGTTATACTCATATAATGCCTGTCTATAGCTATCGAGGAGTATGGCAACAATTTTCTTCATACACGAACTATCTACGCATACCGTGTATTCGCTGCTATCTCTGTTTCCAGGCATATTTTTATTAACCCGCATCTAGGGTATATAGTTAAACGTATATCTAATAACACTGAGTCTCATAGCGATTAAGAGCAGTAAGATAAGTTTTGTTTAAGCAAAGGTAAAGGTAATTGTTGGAATCATCTCTTTTCAAATTCCTCCATTATTACGTGTACTCTACGTATCTTTTCTTCCCCTACATTAAGATGCAGAAAGTTATCTACAACAATTTCACCGTCCACTAGTACTAACTTAACATTGTAAAATGCATTGTTTAAAGCATTCAATATTGTGAAGTCTTCCATAGGTATAGGTCCATAAGGAGGATCTCTAAAACTAACAAGTATTATGTCGCTGTGAACCCCTTCAGATATTCTATGCACTCCTATTCTATTATTCATTGAATTAAACCTTGTCAGTATTGATATGGGCGTATAGATATCGTTGTTATATATGTGTGTAGGAAGCGATGTCAACAGCTTCTTTGGGTTGAGCATTATCGTTTCACGTGTTAGTAATGCGCAAGGAGGTTTCCATCGCGACAAGCTCGTGTAGGCACAATTTTCTGTTGTAGTTATATCAGGGTCTAATATGACTCGGTTTTTTATACCTTCAAAAACCTTTGGATGCCGAACATAGGCGGCATAATTAACATAAACGAAGATATCCTTCTCATTTATAGTGGTTATGAATTCGCTTGTAAGCTTATCCGTCTCTTTGTCGTTCTCTATGAGTATGCCTAGGGAAAGTAGTCCTCGTTTTATAGCTTCCATATCTTTACAACTACGTATTACAGTGTTTACAGCGTTTTCAAGTTCATGAACGCTCGATAAGTTTGCGAAAGGTATTACGATTCTAAATCTAGTCCAAGCATCTGACACTGCACTGGCAATTGCACTTAGAAGCTTTTCCAATGGTTCTGGAATGAATGAAATTATAGAGGTTACGCCATTTTGGTTTAATGATGCTAATGAAACCTCTATGAGTGCTTCTGTTTCAAGCTTTGTTAACGATGATATGCGTTGCATTAGTTCTTGTTTGCTTTTCTGTGTAAATTGGAAGAGATATTCTAAGATGTTACCCATACCCACAGTAAACCCTGGTATGGCAACAGCAAAGCTCTCATTAACCACATATTCGGCGAACTCAAGTTCTGGCGGTGGTTCACCTTCGTTGTATGCTACGGTTATGCCACGATCTATGTATATATATCCTTTCTTAATGAACGGCCTTCTCTCGTCAAGCGAAAGTATGCTTACACCTTCAATGAGAATCTTCATACTGAACCCATGCCCAGTACAGTTTATTAGTACTTAAGCTATGTTAAGCTCTGTATAAAATCAATGTTTAACTGCTTATATAAATGTAAAATGCTATGATCAATTTATCTTGTTGAGGAGATCAAATTTTATTGCGTTGTCCAATGTGTTGCTACTTTCTTTCTTTTTCTTTGCTTGTTCTAGGTCTTTCTATAGCAACAATCCTTACCCCTATCCCTAGAAGATGCCTTGTTACAGCATCTAGGAACCTCACGTAAACACCTCTTTGACCAACAGCCGCGCCTATAACATCCTCATAAATCTTTATTTGAAGATTTGGCCCTGCAAAGTCTACTTCCTCTATGTGTTTCCATATCCATGCGGTTGGGTGTATAGCTCTAATCATTTCCTTGAAATCTAGGTTAAGCTCTACAGCTCTTAGTCTCTTGTTCAACTCTTTTTCAGCACTATTAATTCTCTCGCCACCTTTTCCAACAACTCTACCTAGGTGCCCTTGCTTAGCTATTATGAGTGCGTCTGGTACATGCTCCGATGTTATCTCATATTGTTGCTTAAATGATGTTAAATCAGCTACTGTTACGATGTCTGCGTCAGGAGCCTTAGACTTGATAACATCGTAAACCTTCTTCTCTTCTTCGTTCATTACTCTTGCACGAAGCTTATACTCAAGTAAAAACCTTAAGCCCCTCTTTGCCCCTTCTCTCACGATATCCTTTATGCCTAAATCTACAACACGAGACTTCTCCTCGCTTAGCAGTATCTCTCTAACGAGGGCTGCTGGATCACCTTTAACCTCTCTAAGAGCTTGAAATACAGGGTCTCCAGCAACAATTAATCTACTATTCTGTCCCACTCTAACTATGGCCTCTATTATGGTCTCGGGTTTCATAAGTTGTATATCGTCTATGAATACAATGGCATTATCGAATGTTCGTCCACGCAGGTAATGCGAATCTGCAATGATTATCTTGCTACCTATTAATGGCTCTACTTGGCTCCAATCAATAAGTACCCCCAGTACATCCTGCATATAGCTCTTTACAGCTTCAAAGAATGCTGACGGTGCTTTGGCTATGGTAACCTCCTCCCCTGATGTAATGTCAACTACAGGCTTTATTACAATAAATCTTTTGTATTCTCCTGAAAGTACTGCTTGTAACCCATAAGTTAAACTGAATAGAGACTTGCCTGTGCCTGTAGGTCCAAAGAACCCTAAAACTTCAAAACCTTTGTCAGTTAATGCTTTGTACATCTCTTCTTGTCCTGCGGTAAGCGGTTTTAATTTTTCTAATAGATTAAAGCTACTCATGTGAGTTCTACCTGTATCCTTTGTCTTCTTAACCCTGCTCTAATGCCTAGCATATTCTCTAGATATCAGCATCTCTTAAAAATTTAAATAGTTTTTCAAGTCGTTGTTTTCCTTCAAGCAACATAGTATTTGCTAGTTTGACAACTTTACTGAGATCCTTTACAACAACATCATCTTCGTCCTTCAGTAAGAATGGAACCCAAATGCCGCTAACTATTTCTACAACGATGCCGTTGGATCCAATGGATATTATTCCGCTATGTTTAAACCCTGCATTGCGTGCAACAGTCAAAACAGTTGCGGCTACGTCTAGATTGAGCGCATTTATATGTAGTATTGGTCCGCTAACTATCATCCAAAGTCTGTACAACGCCTTTTGATTCTTTAGAATACCTTCTATTTCTGCAACATCTACGGGTTCATGTTTCTTGAATATTACTGTAGCTTCATCTCGTTGCCAAGGGTATAAAGCATCTACTATTGTTATTCTACCACTACAAGAACTTGTCGAAAAAATGCGTTTCTTTGAGAAGATAAGCTCTATTATGTGCTTTATGTCTCTATCTACATACCCTATCTCAAGATCACTAAGAAACCGTCTGTAAGCCTCCTCTCTCTTAACTCTCCATAGCCTTTCATCAACCTGTGTCATGTGCTTACAAACCTATGCATTAGGTAGCTTCAACTTTCCCTCTTCTTTACCTCCTTAAGAAATTTCTCGAGCTCTTCTTTAACTATTGTAGCAACAGTCTTTCCGTCAACACGCCCTCTAAGTTCATTCATAACCTTACCCATTATGAATTGAAATGCTTTCTCCCCTCGTTTCAGAACCTCTTCCTGAAACTCGACTATCTTTGCCTTTATAACATTACGTACTTCATCAACGCTCATGGCTTTCCGCATCTTTACAACATCTATAAGATTATTGATGGAAGTTTGTGGATTTTCATATACTGTCTTTACAAGTATTACTAGATCCTCCTTAGTTAGTTCACCTAGATCCCTTATTACCATAGCTAACTTGTGGAAAGCAGCATCATCTAGATAATCTATGTTAATGCCCTCCTTCTTAAGCTCGCCAGAAACTGTTGTGAAGAGGAGTGCAAGGACTCGTGGATTCACATTATAAATCTTTATCAGTTGCTCAAATAAAGGCATGTACTCGCTATAGATGAGCTGCCTTGCAAGTTCATTGCTTAGTCCATATATCTTCACATACTGTTCCAGCTTTATCTCAACAGGTGGTGGAACCAAGAGCCTCGCTTCTTCAAGTAGCTCTGGAGTAATGCGTATAGGGGGGATATCTGTTTCAGGATACATCCTAGCAGCGCCAGGTTGAGGCCTCAGATACCTTGTGGTTCCATCTTCATTCGCTGCTCTAGTTTCTTTAGGTATGCCTTGCAGTGCAATAATGCATCTTTCTCTTACAGCTTCTAAAGCTTTCCTAGCTTTCTCTGGTTTATCAACAACAATTACAAACGCATCTAATTCGTCTGCATTTAGAGTTTTTCTAAGTTCAGAAACAATGCTCTCATCTATCCCGTACCCAGGAAGCTCGTCGCTATGAATAATTCCTTTTACACCTGCCCACTGTTTTGCATAATCGGCGAGCTCCGTACCAAACCTTCTATTAGTTTGTAGCTCTATTCCTAGAATTCCATCAAACTTTGGTAACTTCAACGCGTACGCCTTACCACCTTCCCTAATTGCGTTGAGTATTAGCTTACTAGAGCTTTTAACTAGAATATCTGTAACATCAACTATAGGTTGTCCTCCTATTTCCTCTGCTGACGCTTTTCTTTCTAATAATAGTTTTTGTATCATCTGTAATCCAATTAATCTCCTAACCTCCTCCTCTATAACTTTCGGTATCAGCTCAAGCCTTTGAACACCTTTAATCTCAATCTTAGGACCTCCTCTGATAGATAAATTGATGTCCTGCCTAATGCTTCCAATTCCACGCTTTACCTTTCCAGTAAATCGAAGCATTAACCCAATTTTTTCAGCAACCCTCTTTGCTTGTTGGGGTGTTGTAATATCAGGAGCTGTTGAAATCTCTATCAATGGTATTCCAAGTCTATCAAGGCTATACGTGACAAATAGATCATTTTCATCAATTTTCCTGGCCGCATCTTCTTCTAGGGCTATTGTCTGAATATTTACAGTACCTTCTTCATCACGAATATAACCACTTAACGCCACTATGGCTGTTCTCTGAAATCCTGTTGTATTGGAACCATCAATAACTGTTTTTCTCATAACGTGAATCTCATCAACAATGAAAGAGTTGAAAGCTAATGCGATTGCAAGAGCTATCTTGAGAGCTTCAAGATTAAGCATATGTGGAGGCTCTTCATCTAGCTCTACAAGGCAGGAAGCGTTTGGTGGTGTAAGGTACATGTATGCACGTTTTCTTTGATATTCAAATAGCGCTGCCTCATCAACTTCGCCTAGTTCACTTCTTGTAGCACGCAGGAATCTTAGGAATGGACTCAAACCCTTTAAATGATCATCAGATACAAGTAGTGTGGGGCAAGAACAGAAGAGCTTGTGTTGAGTATTAAGTTGCTGATGTATTTCAAGACCAACGCGTAAACCAATATCTCTATAATTGAATGTTGTAGGCACTTTTAAAGCGGCTTTCATGCCCTTTAAGCACCTTAAGTATAGGCGCAATACTAAACAGAATCTTGACACGCTTAATAAGTTTCAATAAATAGAGTATCAAAACCAGTGTAATCTAGGCTTTAAATCCTCAATGACAAAGGCAAAATTAGTTATGGCGTTTTACGAACTTGTAGCCGTTGTACTACTCTTCTTTCGGGGTACGGATGAGGGCGGCACTACCGGCGGTACGGGAAGTCCTTGTGACTTTCTTTGCCTAATCCAGTACTCACGTCTATTTCTTACACGTGGTACTAGGTTGCGTTTAGGCTTAGGAGGTATTTTTGGAGTTTGACTTCTAACCTTACCAGCCTTTGTTAGCGAACCATGCGATGGCATTTACTTATTCACCTTCTACCAGATACTTTACTTTTCTTGCAAACCCTTAAAAATCTTAGATAGCAATACACCAAAGTTTTCTCATATTAGGAAAAACTTCATAGCCTTCAAGGAGCTCTGGCGCAACTCAAATCTTTTTCATCAACATCTAATGCTTTTCAACATGTCTGCACCTTAGCTTTATGAGGATTGGAGCTATTAATTCTTGTCAATATGGGCTTGCAGAATTATGTCATGTAGTTTTTGATATTTATAGGCGTACTTAGCAATTCCAATCTTTAATGTATTTGAGGCGCAAATAAGATCATTACATTATTTACGGCTAAGCGTAGCACATGGCGTAACGGGTTCTTTATTTATTATATTTTGTATTATGTATGATGCTGCGTTCTGCTCAATTTAAATTTAGACTTATATACTTTGTGAGGTCTAAGCTTTAAATTGCTGATAAGGGTGGAATATGATGAGTGAGAGAATATATATTGTGGAGACACCAATAGGCATCTTTGCAGTGTCATCAGCAGGCGAGATAATAGATAAGGTGTTGTACTCTAAAGATATCGGAAAAGTTGTTGAGGATTTGCTAGCACTATCAGAAGGGAGAGAAAGCGATATTCTAATGCAATTGATAGAGTCATTGAAGCAGAAGGCTGATATTACAAAGAGTATTCTAGTTTTTGAGAATGCAGAGATTTCAAGAAGGATAAGTGAAAAAGGTTTTAATACTGCAGTCGAAGTTGCTAATGAAGTTGCCAGAAAGATACGAAGTGAGCTTGTTGCACTAGCAGTTAAGTTAGGGTTATTTGCTTCAGAGGATGAGTACAGGGAGTATCTTCACAACGTCTCACTTGAGCTCACAAGGCGTAAGCTTAGAAGATTTGCACAGAAGCGAGATTTGCTTGCGATACAGGCAATAAGGGCTATTGATGATATTGATAAGACTTTGAATCTCTTTGCGGCTAGGCTAAGAGAGTGGTATAGTATTCATTTCCCAGAATTAGATGATTTATCAAAGGAACACGAAGAGTACATAAAGCTTGTTGCTGAGCTTGGATATAGAGAGAACTTTACGCCTGAAAGCCTTAAAAAGCTTGGTATTGCTGAGGGTAGAGCAAAAAGAATAGCAGAGGCAGCAAAAAAGAGTATAGGCGCAGATTTATCAGAAATGGACTTAGCCATGATACAAACTGTTGCCAGAATTTGGCTTGAGCTATTTGAGTTAAGGCGTAAGCTAACAGATTACATAACGCAAGTTATGAAAGAGGTTGCACCAAACATAACAGCACTTGTTGGTCCTTTACTTGGCGCAAGACTTCTTAGCCTTGCAGGAAGCTTAGAGGAACTAGCAAAGCTTCCTGCAAGCACAATACAAGTACTAGGAGCTGAGAAAGCATTATTCAGAGCATTGAGAACTGGAGGTAAGCCTCCAAAGCACGGTGTAATATTCCAGTTCCCAGAAATAAGGAAAGCACCTAAATGGCAAAGAGGAAAGATCGCAAGAGCTCTCGCAACTAAGCTCGCTATTGCAGCTAGAGTTGATTACTTCACAGGAAGGTATATAGGTGATGAGCTGAGAAAGAAACTAATGGAGAGAATAGAGGAGATTAAGAAGCTTTATCCAAAGCCGCCAAAGAAAGAGGCCAAAGAAACTAAGATAGAAAGGCGTAAACCTAAAAAGGAGTCTAAGAAATGAAATGATTCCAGATAAAGTATAGTTGGGCGATTATGCTGTGTCGTCCATAACACCTGTAAATCTGTATGAGCATCCAAAGTACAAAAATGTTTATGTAGTTGAGCTTGAGGATGGAAGCACAAGGCTGGCAACAAAGAATCTAGTACCAGGCAAGAGGGTTTATGGGGAGCACCTATTCAAATGGAAAGACGAAGAATATAGAGAGTGGAATGCATATAGAAGCAAATTAGCGGCAGCGCTTCTCAAAGGTCTAAAGGAGTTGCCTGTAGCAGAGGGACAGAGAATACTGTATCTAGGTGCAGGATCAGGAACAACAGTAAGCCATGTCTCTGACCTTATTGGACGCAGAGGTATTGTATATGCAGTAGAATTTGCACCGAGAGTAATGAGGGAGCTCATTGTTGTAGCAGATGATAGACCTAATGTGATACCAATATTGGATGACGCTAGATTTCCATCAAGATATAGAGTTATTGTAGAGATGGTTGACGGCATCTACGCCGATGTCGCGCAACCTGAGCAAGCAGGTATAGTTGCCGACAATGCGGACATGTTCTTGAAGGATGGTGGATGGCTTCTTCTAGCAATAAAAGCCAGAAGCATTGATGTCACAGCAGAGCCTAGTGAGGTGTATAAGAGGGAGATAGAGACTCTATCAAGAAGAGGCTTTGAAATTATTGATGTAGTGCATTTAGAACCATTCGATAAGGATCATGCAATGGTTTACGCAAGGTTCAGAAGAAGTAAGTAGTTTAGGATTAGGAATCAAACTATAGAAACGATTAAAGAAAGGATATTTTTACCTCTCACATTCTACTAATATAAGATTGGATAATTCTCTATGCTTCGCGATCTTCAACAAGAAGAAATAATTAACATACTACAGAGCAAGAGTATGAGGTTGTTGCATAACTTAAGGTATCCCCCTATAGAGAGAGCTGTGGATTATATTGTTGAGCACTTAACTAAGGGAGAAAAAATATTCCTTAAGTTTGCTGAAGAAACGTCGACTCGTAGCAAGATATATCAAGAGATAAAAATGTTGTCAGATACATTGAAAATAAATTCCCTTTTAGTAACAGATAAACTTAACAATCGAGAAGTCATGCAAGATGTTATCTATATTAGAAGTAGAGTTGGTATTGTGTCTAGAGAAACCTTTTTGCGTTATCTAAACAATGAGAAGATATTTGTATACGAATTCAATGGCATGTTCTACGTTAAGATAAACGGTAAAAAACTGAAGAAACTAAGAGAGAGAAAAGGGCTTAGAATTCATGAGCTGGCTAGGCTTGTAGGCATATCTGCTAAGACTATAAGAGAGTATGAGGAAGGTAATATGGATATGACAATCGAAAAAGCTTCAAGGTTCTTCGACGTCTTAGGTAAGGACTTTGAGGATGTTATAGAGGAAATAGATATATCTAGTTTTAGAATTGTTGGAAAGAGTAGAAAAGAATATGTAAGGACTAAAAGCATGGTCAAGAGAGTGACACGTGATGAAAGGCTTAAGATCGCTGAAAAGTTTAAGGAATTAGGTCTTGATGCATCACTTTATGATGCAATACCATCAGACGTTGTTTTAGTAAATAGGTCTGAGGAAGGCAAGAAATTCTTTATATCGTACATAAGTAAGAACATTCTAATGAATGAAGCTGAGATAAAATGTCGTGAGAACTTCTCATTTGCAAAGGCTCTTGGTGCAGTATCGGTAATAGTAGTCGACGATGAAGTGCCAAGGGATTTCTTGATAGAAGTTGAAAAATATGGCGTTACCAGTAGGCTAACAGAGTTAAACTCCTTAGTAAAGGAAATTGTGAGCGAGCTTAGGAGATGAAAATGATTTCGCTTGCCATAACGGGAGAGCCTGGAGTAGGCAAGACAACACTTTTAATGAGGCTACTTAATATGATAAGGTCTGAGGGTATTCATGTATATGGCTTTTTCTGTCCTGAGGTTCGTGAGGAAGGAAAAAGAATAGGGTTTAAGATCATAGATATTGCAACAGGTGCTGAAGGATGGCTTGCACTTATTCCAGAAAAAGCACGCTCATTGGGTTACAATACACGCATGTACAGAAAGTTTGTTGGACGTTATATAGTGATCGAGGATGAAGCAGAAAGAATTGGTGTAGCAGCATTAAGCAACGCTGAGGATGGTTTTTTGGCTATAGACGAAATAGGACCTATGGAATTAGCTGTTGAAAAATTAAGAAAGGCAATAATTCATGCTCTTGTATCAGCTTCGAACTTTATTGTTGTTGTGCACAGAAATATGAAGGATTCTGAAATACTCAAAATATTAAGGGAGAAAAACACGCAATGGGTAATCATAACAAGGGAAAACAGAGATAGTGTATACCATGAACTTGTATCTAGAGTGAGAAACGAAATTCTTACCTTAAAACAGCTAAATACATAACCTTGTAAGACCTGTAGCAGTCTGGCAGAATCATATTGCTTATCGCTTAAATCTACATCAATGCAACTTTCTAATACAGCATTAACTAAGTAGCTTTTGCCTGGGTATTACACAGATGTTTGATAAAACATGTCCAGAAAGCTTTGAGCTTCATATTGAAGGTTTGGCTCTCTTTTGTGCACCTAAGGAAGAATTGTTTAAAAGACCTAACGGCGTTTATGAGCCAGCATATGCTCCAGTATTCTATAATCCTGCAATGATTGAGAATAGAGATATAACCATGGCTGTTTTGAGGAATGAATTAACTCGCCATAAAGGTGTGTTCATATTTGTAGATCCTATGGCAGCAACAGGTGTTAGAAGCATACGATTTGCATTAGAGGTTCTGGCAGGAGTAGACAAAGAAGTAGAGATATTTATGGGTGACATCTCAGATGATGCAGTAAAGCTGATAATGCATAACATTAAGGTTAGCAATATAGACTCTTTAAGTAACGTTAATGTGCATGTAAACTTAATGGATGCAAACGAGCTTTTATATTACTTAAGAAGACAGAAACTCTACATAGACTATATCGACATAGATCCTTTTGGGAGTCCAGCTCCATTCCTTCACTCAGCGCTTTCCACAATAAGGGATGGTGGTGTTGTCGGCATAACAGCTACCGATACAGCAGTTCTTGAAGGTAAATACCCCGCAACATTGTATAGAAGATATGGTGTGAAAGGAGTAAAAAGCATTATATCGAAAGACATTGCCATAAGAGCCTTACTAGCATACACTATGAAGACAGCATCTATTTTTGATAATTTTGTTTATCCAATTCTCTCATACTATACAAAGCACTATGTTAGAATCTTTGTTAAAGTGCGTAAAAGCGCAACTAAAGCCGATGAATACTTAAAAAAATGCTTGGGCACGATGATGGTTTGTAATCGTTGCGGCTTCAACTTCCTTGTGTCAGAGGAGACTGGAGCAAGGGATGTAAGGTGCCCTATATGTGGTGGGACAATGGTTAGCATCAAACCCTTATGGATCTGCAACTTATTTGACTCTGAATATGTAAGGAAAACGTATGAACTAGCTAAAGAAATGCCTTGGTTATCCAGATCATCATTAAATATCTTGAATAAGCTTAGTGATGCAACTCCTCTGGGTTCAACAATTCGAGTAACATACATCGCAAGGGTTCTTAATGTAAAACCACCGTCAATAAAAAGAGTAATTGAATGCATCAGGAATAAAGGATTCAAAGCTTCTGAAAGCCTGCTTTATCCAGATGCACTACTTACAAATGCTACCGCAAACGATATAGTTACATGCATAAAGAATTTTAAATAATAGAATAGAGAAGTTGCACAACCCATAATTAGTTTAATATCTGTATTATTATATTTATGAGGTTTGCAATGTAAATGTCGCTCAGTACAGATAATGGTTTAATTCATTTGAAGAGCTGATCATTAACTAAACGAAGCTAACATTTAGAGAAAGGGAGAGAAAAACGAATAATATAGAGTCTAGGTTGCAATTACAATTTCTCTGCTAATAACATCCAATGATGACTAAAAAATACTTGCAATTTTATTAGCTGAGACCTTCTTTTATAATAGAATCATAAATGTTTTAACTCTACACTTCATGGAATCCGCCATCGCAACCTCTTTATCAGCTTCTTAATCTATCTAGTGCTTTCTTTTCTTTAGCTCTTTGTATTATTTCACCATATTTAATGGCACTTCCTTTGTTATTTTGTTTGTTGCTAAGGATATGCTTTTTTCTAAACCCTCTATAAAAAATATTATTGGATTCCTAGAAGTTCTATGTACATTAGTGTGGCTTCATTTTTATGAATGATTTATTCATAGGATCCTCAAGATCTCTAGGAGCTCCTTAATTAACGGTAAATCTGGATGGGGGAGGAGAGGAATACCAGATGAAGAGGAGTAATTAGGATTATTGGAGTCTAACTAATTATTGAATTCAATAGCGATAAGTTTGCTTTATGATTTGGCTTCTAGTTTTTGGATCTGAGAAAGTAGGTATTTGGTGAGTATTGTGCATTTAGTTGGTGCATAGATGTTGCTTGATCCACACACGTTGAGATATTTACATGTAATACAGGGAATCCCAAGCAAATTATTTAAGGTTGTAGTCAGGATTGGTGCAGTAGCAACACTTCTATCGGTTTTAGGTTTCTCTTCAATTGTAATTGCTTGCAATAAGTACGACATTTTCTCACCATCAGGAACCTTCACCCTCTTTATAAGATTCTTTTCTATTAAACTCTTGACTATATGTTGTAGTTCCCTAGGTTTTACTCCCTTTAATTCTGGAAATTCTTTTAATTTTTTCTGAAGCACTCCTCCACGGGCTTCAGTCTCTCTTTTGATAATTGCGTACACAACGCTTTCAAGATCATTACCGGAGGCGATGGCTGTTATCACCTCACTCTCTACACTTAAATAGTGTGGAGCATTGAGGCTAATAAATCCTTCTGTCAGTAGATGATCGTTAAAGCATGACTGCATACCTAATTTAAAAGAATTTACAATCTAATTCGTTATTTTGTTATTGAGAAGAGGTTGAATGTGGATAAGTGAGAATTCTAAAGCCAATATTGACTTAGAGATATACCGTAATTGTTAACCTATTTATTATATCCCTGTATCTATTCCTTATAGTAACCTCAGTAACATTAGCAGCTTCTGCCACCTGCTTCTGTGTCTTCTTTTCATCTGCTAGGATAGATGCTATGTATACGCTGGCCGCAGCTATGCCTGCCGGATCTTTTCCTTCGGTTAGTCCTTCTCTTTTTAGGGAGTCAATTATTTTTGCAGCTATAACAAACACCTTTTGTGAAACACCTAAGTTATTAACTATTGATGGCAAGAATTTCCGAGGATCTACATATGCCTTGAGCTCGCCACCTAAATTAACCTTGAAATATACTTCTGACATAAATTTCCAGTACTCTTCCTCACTTATGTCAAAACGTGTAATCAGCTCCTTAACTCTTATAGGTATGTTGTGTCTTCTAGCAGCAAGAACTATTGATGCTAGTGCAAGAATCTTTAACTTATCTGATCTGGGTTGCAAAGTTGTAAAAATCTTTTTCAAAATTGTTGCAGCAGTCTCAATAGCTTGAGATGGTAGATTCAGCAAGGCTGCCATATGATTCAAGTGCGATAGTGCATCAACAATCTTTTTGTTGGCCTTTCCCCCCACTCTTGTTTTTCTTTGTAATATTGCAAGTCTCTTACTCTTATAACTATTAATAGAGGTGTCGATCTCTGTTGCAAGACCAGAATCATGAACTCTTTGAGTTATGGTGCTTGTTCTAGCCCTCTCCATGTATTCTTCAGGAGTATATGCACGCCACTCAGGCCCAACATCAATATTCATTTCTTCTATAACTTCACCAGTATCAGCACATATAACTACTCCTCTTTCTGGATCAAACACTGTATTAGTGCACTGCATTAGCTTCGACCTCTCTTTGCACCTTTCTTTACTTTCAAAATTCTGTAGAATAGAAACATTGTTGGCTTGATAAATGATACGACTGAGGGTTTTAAAGGTTTTACTATAGCGTAGGGTTGTGTCACAGGACCTATGATGTCTATAAGCCTTCCTATAACTTCATTATTCGCATCAACAACCTCAGCACCAAGTGGAGGTAAATCATCTGCCTTTACTAATTTAACTACTATATACTTTGACTTTGTGATATGAAGTACTGAACCTAAGGGTCGTAAAGGCAATCAAAACACCGCTTTTAAGTATTACTATAATTACATTTTATAAATCATTAACCTAATATTACTAAAACACCTTCTGTGTAAAACGAATTATTAACTTAATTCTAAAATAATTGAATCTAAAGTTATCACGGCTTAAGAGTAAATACTTTTGTTCCGAGCTTAATATAATTTTAAGATATGACTGGAGAAGGCTTAAATGAAAAACGTATGTTATTACTCTATTCATTACGTGGCTTTAATTGGCTAGTTTTCCTCATTTTCTTAATAACGATTTCCGCAAGTTGCTTAATTAGCAGATTTTTCTTTATTGTCGTATATACTATAATAAGTCCTCCGCCTCGGTACCAAACCCGAGGATATTTTTTCATAGGTACAGCTTCACATTTTATTTGGAGTTCTTTGCATGCTTCAATAAATTCTTCAATCTTTGGATTTTCTATGCACAGTTCCTTCGAAACTTTTCTGCCTAATCTTCTAGGCAATGTGCAATCAAAATAATGTATCCAAAGTCTTTTACTGCTCAATGTCAGTAGCCCCACTCTAAAAGATTAACATGTAAGAATAAGAAGAAGATATAATATAGGTAATCTATGCTTCATCAAGTAAATGATTTGCATAAATATAGTGATATTATTTTTATCAACCTGTGCCTTGCTTTACTTCTTCAATTAGTATCGCATTTATAACACCATCTTGAGAAGGTCTTGAAACAACTTTTGCCTTTCCCAACTCTGTTAATATAATAGCACCCTTTACTACAATACCTCGTCTGGCTAATTCTCTATTTGCAGGAGTTTCAACAACACCTATTATTCGTGTTTTTGACCACTGCTTTGCTTTGGGATTATATACGTTTGCATATGTAGCATATTTTAATCGTACCTTTATGTTTCCTCCAAAGACTCTATCAATTATTCTATAATCCTTTTCAGCAACCTTAGTTTCTGTTGGATAGCTTCCGATCTCATATTTTCGAGGTTTTCTATGTGCTCTTTTCTTACCGCCAGTTATTTTCTTCAGGTCATTACCTTGGTAAACACCCATGTAATTTTATCACCCATTTAGTTAAGTTGATGTATAGGCTATTGTGCGTTAATACGTGGCGTAACTACTTTACTCTAAATTGCCTCAATTTATAAGCTTTAAGTAATGATGCAAAAGGGTATTACATTATGTCTATTTTAGCGTGTCAGGCGATACCAGTGCTCTAGTGCTACAGTGGTAGCAGCTAATGAAAAAGTATAATACCGTGATGTCTTATGACTTTTAAGCAACTTGTAAATTCTGTTGTGGATAAGATCATAGACTTCTCGCTTAACTATCGTATGCAGAAGCTTCTTCAACCCTTTACAGAGTTTCTATACAATCTCTATGAACGTTACCTATATAGACAAATAATAAAAGGTCCTATACCCCAGCATATAGCTATAATACCTGATGGTAATAGGCGATGGGCTCGAAAGCGCGGCCTTGACCCTAAAGAAGGGCATAGACATGGATATGAAAAGCTGAAGGAAGTGCTCTCTGTCTTATATGATCTAGGAGTAAAGGTTGTAACTATCTATGCAATGTCACATGAAAACTGTCTTTTTAGGAGCGAAGAAGAGAAGGAGAATCTCTTTAACTTGGTAAGAAAGGGTTTGGAGGAGCTGATGAGCGAAGGAATTATTGACAGGTATAAGGTTAGGGTCAGGATTATAGGCAAATTAGAGTTAGTAAGGAAAGATGTGATTGAATTAGCCAAGAAAGTAGAGCAACTATCAGCAAAATATAGTAATAAGGTGCTTAATATAGCTCTATGCTATGGAGGTAGGCAGGAGATAGTTGAGGCAATAAAATCTATTGTTAGAGATGCTCTACAGGGTAAGATAAAAGTAGAGGACATATCAGAAGAATTAGTATCCAAATATGTTTCTACATCTCATTTAGGTGAATTAGCAGAGCCTGATTTGGTTATTAGGACCTCTGGAGAAATGAGGATAAGCAATTTTCTTCTTTGGCAAATAGCATACAGCGAACTGTTCTTCTGTGACGTGTACTGGCCAGATTTTAGAAAAATAGATTTGTATAGAGCTATACGATCTTACCAAAGCAGAGAGAGAAGATTTGGAAGGTAATTTAAAGGACCTTCATTTACCGCCTGTTTCATCATCCTTATACGCTAAATATAGTTCATACAGCGTAATCCTTTCTCCCTTAGCCAATTTCTCCATAACACGCTTCTTTTTCTCCTCTATAAACGCTTGTACTTCACCTCTTCTCCTCTCTTCCCTTATTCTTCTTAATTCACTCAACATTTTCTGATACTGTTGTTTCTTCTCATTTATTGAGGCCCTTATTGCAGTAACTTCATTCTTTATCTCATCACGCTTAGTCTTAAGCTTCTTTATATCCTCAATTATAGTTGCAATCTCGTTCTTTAGTTTATCTCGTTGCTCCTTCAATGCTTGTAACTGCTGTATCAGCGCAGCAAGTCTCGATCTTTTTTCGTTAATCTGTGACCTGAGTTCATTAAGACTTTTTCTAAGCTCCTCATACTTCTCCAACATCTCTCCAAACTTTGCATGTTGAGATAGTATTGCCTTAATTTGTTGTTCTAAACGCGAAATTTCATTTACAATCTTCTTTTCTTCTTCAGGTGATAGATTAGGTGTAGTAATTAATTTCCATTCTAATTCTTCAATTCTCTGTCTCATTTCATCTATTGAAATATTGCCGCCACGCACTTTATTTAGTGCGCGTAAATTTGTCGATATTTCCTTGTAGTTGTTTAGTGTGTTTCTGAAGACTTCTTTTAGTGTTTTCAATTCATTCTTTATATTTTTAATCTCATTTCTTACTTCATTCAGTTTATTCCTTAAGTTATTCAGCTCCTCTCTCTTCTTCTTTAACTCGTTTCGTTTTGTTTCCAATTCTACTCTTATTTTTTGCAATGTAGCGTAGAGTTCCTCTCTCTTTAATGTTAAATTTTGCAGTTCTTCCCTTAATGTACCTAGCTGAACCATTAGTTGTTCTTCATTATATTGGCTCAAGTAATCACCCAAATTTTATCGTCTACAATATCTCGTTAGGTTCTTCAGTATAAAAGTCTTCGCCACCAGCAAAAATCCTTTGCATAGCAGCATATAGCATATCTATTCCCTGATTTGTTATAGCAGAGGTTAGTATGGCATCTTCCAGAGCTCTTTTCACTGCTGCCTCAATTATTGACAAGACTTCCTCTGTTAAGCTTTCTCCTATCATAAAATATTCATAGCCTTTTAAAGACATAAGAACATCCAGTGGATTCTCTACAAGTTTTTGAAGCATTTCAGATTCCTCATTACTTAGCAAATCAATTTTTGTAATTACAGTTAACTGAGGCTTTCTATGCGAGAATGATGTAGCTAATGATAGAATTGATAGAGGTATCATTGTGGAGGGCTTTAAAACCGCATGTGATTCAAGTAAGAAGAGAACCAAGGACTTAAAGTTTCTTGTAAGTGCATCTATCATGAGAGAACCGACTCTCCTAAATGCGAAGATCTCTAGCTGTCCTGGAGTATCAACAAGAACATAGTTAGGCTTAGAAGAATCTATCTCACTTATCAAATCATTGACATAGTTTATTGAGAGATCAACTGCCGTAATTAAAGCACCATTAGGGCCTAGGTTGTATTTCTCCATAACTTCATCGACTGTTATGTACTTCCTTATGTCAACATCTGGCGAATAAGGTAACCAGTCAGCGGCTGGGTCCAGGTTTACGACAGTTGTTGTTAGTCCGTGTTCCTCAAGCCACTCGCTTAATGCAGCAGTTAAATAGCTTTTACCTGAGCCTGCAGGACCTAATACAAATACATAGTACATTACTTCTCATCAATTACTAAACCTTACTGAAAACTTTTAAACTGTTGATATTTTTATCTTCATTGCCCCATCAATTCCATAGGATCAGAATTTGCCTAGAGATTTTAAGGAATTAATGTGAATCGAATGCTCTCAGCATACCATTGTACTAGGTTTAGAAGGATAGTTACTTATGGAATAGACCAAACTTGATTCGTCCTAGAGCAGATGCTATGCGGTCGGCAAGGTATAGAGGATAGGGGTAGAGAAAGGGTTTACATAAATTGTAAAGAATGTTTTCAGTTTCAGATACTGAGATTCCTATGGCAGTGTATCTCAACTTAGTATTCTTGCTCAGATACAGAATACGTGATGCTCTATATGTTTGCTCTATTACGGAATATCTAAAGCGATAATCCTTAAAGTGCTTTTTTAATGCTAATAGGATCTTGTTGAGGTCAAGATCATATCTAAAAATCACTACTACGGGTATAGAACTTATTTCGTAGATTCTATAAGGGTTCACTAAATTGAATCCTGCGTATGTAACGCCATCAAGAAAAGCGGATTTGATTGTATGAAGCGATGATGCTTCATCTATTATTTCTAGCGCTTTGCTCGTTCCATCAAGTCCATCTATAGTTATGTACCTTAGTAATATATTGGCAACTGTATGCGGACATGTAACAACACCTACAAGGTATGTCTCGCTCTGCTTACCCAACCTCTTTATTTGGACATCAAAGTATCCGTCGTCAAGACCTAGAAAACAACTGTGAGACATATGGATCCTCATTTAAGGCACGTATTATAGCGTCTTCTGGTACGGCAAGGGTTATTATCCTAGTTTTCCCATATCTACCTCTACTTATTACTGTTGCTGAGATTATTCCCATCATATCGAGCTCGCTAATAATATCGCTTACTCTTCGCTGTGTAACATTTTCAATTCCTAGTTTTGCACTCAAATTCTTGTACTGCATGTAAACCTCCCCTGTTGTTGTTTTTCCGTTTTTCTTTACAAGATCAACTATTGCTAGCAAAACTAGTTTAGTATGTAATGGCATTGAAGCAACAACTTCAACAACTCTGTCAACCTCAATTTCTCGTAAAGCTTTATAGACGTGATCTACAGTAACTTTCTCAGCTCCTTCCCTTTCTGCAATTTCCCCTGCAACACGCAATAAATCTAGAGCTCGCCTTGCATCGCCATGTTCTCGTGCCGCTAAGGCAGCGCAAAGGCTTAGAACATCTTTACTTATGGCACCAGGTGCAAAAGCCAATTTAGCTCGTTGCATTAATATATCCTCCAATTGTAGTGCATTATAAGGTGGGAACACAAGCTCTATCTCGCCTAGGCTACTCTTGACTCTAGGATCAAGCTCTTCAACAAGTTTAAGGTCGTTCGTGATTCCTATAACTGAAATTTTTGATGTAGAAAGCTCATCGCCGCTTCTAGTCAAGCGATATAGTATTTCGTCTCCAGAGCGTTTCACAAGAAAGTCTATTTCGTCAAGTACAGCGATCATTATAGCATTTTTAGAGTCTAGAATACGCAAGAAACGTCTATAAGCCTCAGATGTAGCTATGCCTGTAAATGGCAGCTTTAGACCTACACATTCACTTAGCTTTAGTATTACCCTGTACGTAGTATTATCCTGCCTAGTATTAACATAGCATGGAATTATATCAATACCTAGTTCAAGAGCTTTTGCATAAAGCCTTTTGAGCACATATTTTGTTACAGCAGTTTTTCCTGTACCTGTAAGACCATAGATAAATACATTGTTTGGTTTAGAACCCTTTAATGCAGGTGCTAGAATGGATCCAAGCTTCGATATCTGCTCCTCCCTATGAGGCAATTCATCTGGTATATAGTCAGGGCGTAGAACATCTCTATTAATAAATATCCTAGACTTTAATGCATTCGTAAAGATCTTGTCCAATACATCAATCTCGTTTGGCATCTTCACTAGTACCCTGCAAATTCAACATATTGTAATCTAATACTATATAACTTGTAAACAGCAAGAAGTAATTGAAAATCACGTTTAGAATAAGTTTTAAGCGCAATACATGAATACAGTACATCGTGTGCGGGCCGGTAGCTCAGCCTGGAAGAGCGCTCGGTTCGCACCCGAGAGGTCCCGGGTTCAAATCCCGGCCGGTCCACCAAAACTTGTTCTTATTCATTTCTTATCATTAATTAAAACCAATCTTCAAGTTTAATGATCAACAAAAATAATGTTGTATGTAGAGGTGATTATGAGAGCAAATATTGGTTCTAGTAATTGTTGGCCATTGTGTAAATGCATGGATCCTTTATTGAATTCTTTGCTTTTATGTGTGTCTAAGGTTAGATGATCCAGCTCTTTAAATACTTCATTTGCTCCTCTGTTAAACTATCTATTTCAATGCCCATAGATTTTAATTTTAGTTCAGCGATATGTGTATCTATCTCCTTAGGCACATTATAGACTCTTTTTTCTAAGGTGCTTCTATTCTTCACAATATATCTAACTGCTAGTGCTTGGTTTGCAAAACTCATGTCCATTACCTCGCTTGGATGTCCTTCTGCACACACCAAGTTTACTAGTCTGCCTTGAGCTAAGAGGTAGAGTTTTCTTCCGTTAGGCATAAGATACTCTGTTACGCAGTTGCGTAACTCTCTTTTTGCAATAGCAATTGATTCAAGTTCTCGTACATTTATCTCAACATCAAAGTGTCCGGCATTGGCAAGTATTGCTCCGTCTTTCATCTTCTCAAAATGTTTTCTCGTAATCACATTAATGTTTCCTGTTGCCGTAATGAATATATCCCCTATCTCAGCAGCTTTATCCATCTTCATAACCTCGAATCCGTCCATAACAGCTTCTAGAGCTCTTATCGGATCGACTTCAGCCACTATAACTCTTGCACCCATTCCTCTTGCCCTCCACGCTATTCCTCTCCCAACCCATCCATAGCCTGCAACAACAACAACTTTACCTGCTATTAATGTATTTGTCGCTCTCATAATTCCATCTAGCGTACTTTGACCCGTACCGTATCTGTTGTCAAACATGAACTTTGTAAGAGCATTGTTCACAGCAATGACTGGGTACTTTAAGATGCCTTGCTGCTCCATAGCCTTTAACCTTATGACACCTGTTGTTGTCTCTTCAGTTCCACCCCACACTTTTTCAGCTATTTCCGTTGCTTGCGAATGTAAATATGCATGGAAATCTCCACCATCATCTATAACAACATGTGGTTCAGATTTTGCAATGGTTTTTATCGCATCGAAGTACTCTTCCATTGTTTCGCCACGCCATGCATAGACATGAACTCCTTCCATAGCTAATGCGGCTGCAACATCGTCTTGGGTTGATAGAGGATTGCTAGCCGCAAGCCACACCTCTGCACCTCCACGCATTAATGTCTCAACAAGTACTGCTGTTTCTTTAGTTACATGTAGTACTGCCGCGACTCTTACTCCTTTTAATGGTTTCTCTTCCTCAAACTCCTTGGCTATGAGGTTTAATACCGGCATGTGGCGTTGTGCCCACTCTATTTGAATCCTTCCTTTTTCAGCTAGTGAAAGATCTTTTACTCTAAAGTTCATGCCTTTACACCTAACTATTATGATATGAAGAATGAGCAATTTAAAAAGTGATACTGATTATGTAATATGTAACAACTGTGTAATCCATAGTACTTTAGCTTGGGAATAGTATTGTTAGATGGGGTGATCAGATGCAGTGTAGGGCTATAATACTGCTAACGGGGATGCCGGGAGCAGGCAAAAGTGTGTTTGCAGAAGTAGCTAGAAGAAGTGGGTTTTCAGTAATTTCGCTTGGTGATGTAATTAGAGAAGAGGTTCGTAAACGTGGCTTAGAGCCCACACTTGAAAATGCTCTTAGGGTTGCAAATGAGCTGAGAGAGAAAATGGGGAAGGAAGCTGTAGCTAAGATTGCTTTACCTAAAGTTTTAGAAAGCTGTAAAAGCAGTTGCATAGTTATTGTTGATGGTATTCGAAGCATTGAAGAGGTTGAAACAATTAAGAGAGGTGTTAGTGTAAAGGAATACTTAATTGTGGCAGTACACGCCTCACCCAGAACTAGATTTCAACGCATTCTTAATAGAGGTCGCCAAGGAGATCCTAGAGATTTTGAGGAGTTCAAAAAGAGGGATTTTGAGGAACTATCATGGGGGTTAGGAGCCGTGATAGCTTTAGCAGATGTGATTCTTATAAATGAGGATACTATTGAAAAGTTTAAACTAGAGGTAGAGAAATTCCTAACTATGGTGTATAACAAATGGTGTACATCAGAATAGAAGCTGAAGTGAGACCAACAGAAGACATAGAAAAGGTGTTGAAAGCTCTAAAGAATATATTCACATTCAAGAACTTCAAAGTTGAGGAGTTGGGTAACGAAAGGAAGCTCATTATTATAGAAGAGAGCAGCATTGGCGCATTGAGTAAGATGTATGATGGGTTAAGAAGACAAAGGATACTTGATACCTCTAGAAATATATTTCTTAAGAATTTACGAGGAGACACAATTGAAATTCGCTTACATAAGCAAGCAGCATATCAAGGTATAATCAGTTTTGTTGATTCGGATGCTGAAAGCCCTCTGGGATCTATCTACGTTATCATATCAAGCAAAAACATTAATGCATTGATTGATTGGTTGGCGCCCAAAACAGCACATGGAAAACCTTTGTGGGAATTACCGATGCCCACAGATGTGTAGTAACGTAGCGGCCTTAGTCATATCTGCAGTTGATTCTATCTAAAACCATTGTGGATAAATCCTCGGCAAGAATTATATCGCCTGAAAACACCTTTCTAGCTCTTGAAATATAGTCCTTCAACTGACTTTCGCGATACCTTGCACTTACATGCGTAAGTATAAGCACTTGCGAGCCAATCTCATTGGCTAAAAAGGCAGCATCCGCTACTGTGGCATGGTGTTTTTCTCTTGCCTTGGATATATCGTGCGGATAGTCAAGAAAGGATGCCTCATGAATTAGTATGCAAGGGCGCAACATTTTTAATGCCTTGATGCAGTCTTCTAGACATATGCCATCGCCAGAGTAGAAGAGTGAAACGTTGTTTTTGTTTGTATTCTTAGCTTCAATGTAAACCCCATATGTTTCAATGTCGCCATGGTACATACGGATAAACTTTGCCTTTAGTTTCTCTAATTCAATAAAATCTGTTTCAATGTCATCTTTAGTACTTATTGATATGCACTCAATTAAATGGTTTTGTATTTTAAATTTGGTTAAAATTTCATCGCATATATCCTTAGGTGCGTATACGGTCAAAATTTTTCCAGATATGTTCTGTGTAGTGATTTTTAGTAAGAAGCTGTCAAGAAGGGGTTGAAGCCCGTAAACATGGTCCCCATGTTTATGTGTTATCATGACGTATCTAAGTTTAAGCACATCAACACCAACTTGCTGTAACCTGATCTGGGTTCCTTCACCACAATCAAGTAGTGTGTAGACATGGTCTACATGAAGGAGGATACTTGAGGTATATCGCTTAGGTGTAGGACTTGACGCACCAGTGCCTAAAAATACTAGTTTCATGTTTTCACAGCCACATAGATAATTCTAGTTAGTGATCCGTGTACCATATTTAGGTGCTTTTCAGCAACACTGAATCCATAATCACTAAGAAGTGCGTCAACGTAGTCTTCAAATTCTATTGGAATGGCGAATACCATTCGTTTCTTACTCCTTAAGGTATTTGCGGCATTACTTATAAAACCCTCAATTAATTTCTTTAGACTTGAACCTCTGGGAATGCTTTGTCTACCATATGGGGGGTCGGTTACAATAGCATCAATACTTAGAGACTTCAAAAAAGTCTTTGCGGCATCAGCGAGAAGCACCTCAGCAAAATTAGTACAATTAAAGAATTCAATATTCTTCTTTGCGCATAGCACCATATTTGAGTCTAGATCGCTGCACAGCGCCTTTATATTCATGTTGCAGGCCTCTAATACGATTCCTCCAACGCCGCAGAAAGGATCGAGCATTATCTGTGTGCCATCTGACGGTATTTGAGCCAAATTTACTAATGCGCGTGCTAAGTAAGGCTTCATTGTTCCAGGTCTATAGCAAGGTCTTTTATGGGGTTCTCTTGCATCAAACTTTATTTTTCTTCTCCTATACAAAACTTTGTATGCTATAACAATACTGTTCACAGAAGCGATCTTGACAATATTCTGACATCTTTTATTAAAGCTTATTCCAAAATCTTGCAGGAAGGCCGTTAAGGCTTCTATCAATTCTTTTTTTCCAAATCCTCGTATCGCATCGAGTTGAACACATAAATCCTTATAGTTATTTTCACTCTTTAAGGACTTAATAAAATCAAAAACAGCATCTTCTTCTATCACATCAATAAGTTCCCCTACTTCAATAACTAGAGATGTTCGTTCATATACTTTAGGCACGTCTTTAGCAGTAATATCTACGAATACAAATTCATCAAATTTGTCAAGAATTCTTGCAATAGGCACGTCAGCTACGAGTACTGACCTTAGTTCAGAGTATGCTATAGAGGGAAGTTCGTTGCTTAACCTAAACACAAAAACACTTTTTTTCATTGTGTATCCTCGTACCTATTTAGCTTATATCATCTCATTCAACTCTTTACAGAGAAGCTCACCAACATCTATAACACGTATCCATGGCGGTAATTTTTCTGGATGCCTAATACTATTTGATGTAATTAGCATATCCAAACCTACATTGCTCAATGTCTCTATAGTCTTTTCAGATATTAATGCGTGTGTTACAATTGCATATACTTTGTTCGCCTCTAATTTACGTAGTATTTGTGTTGCTTTGGCAATTGTGCCTCCAGTACTAATTATATCGTCTACTATGGCAACATTCATTCCCTTTACATTCAATTCGCGTGGAGTTACTGTAATTTCACCAGTTGTTCTGTCCCTATACTTCTCTAAATAGTCAAATGCTACTTTCTTCTTCTCAGCCAATACTTGAGCACGATGTATAGCGCCCTTGTCAGGAGATAGAACAAAATCTATGTTAATTTCAGCTTTTTCGACTAAATATGCATGAGGAAGCACGTTCCTAATGTTAAGCCCTAAAATTTCTGGTATTTTAATTGAGTGAATATCCAAAGTTAAAATCTTCTTGATTTTGTATAGCTTTAATGGCATGTAAAGAGCTTTCACACTTATAGGTTCTCCCTCCAGAAACCTTTTATCTTGGCGAGCATAGGCCATATATGTTATTACGAGGTTTACCTCATGTACGTCTAAACCGTTCAATGCTTCAAGTGCTAAATAAAGTTCAACAAGTTTTCTATCTTGATCTGGATAAATTGATTGCACAACAGTTACAGGAGGTACAGGCTTAGCTAATATTCTCAGGTATTGTTCCCCATCAGGAAACCTCTTGTATTGTACTTCAATAGGTGTTGCCGCGCATGTGCGTTGTAGGCTTTCTATTAACGATTGTGGCACTCCAGATAACGCTAATATTGACATGTTTCACCACCTTTTTATCGATTTTCAAAAAAGATTTTTACAACAGAATTTCTTCTTAATAACTGCTTCAAATTAATGAGATAGATTAAGCTTAAAGAAAATGGCTTCTTCATTAGGATGAGCGAATAATGGTAGAGCACCAAACATATGCTCTTTCCTCAATAACATTACAAAATGTAGAGAAAGTTCCACTAGCTTTTTGCGCTCCTGGAGGTTTAGCAATAAGTTTAAACTTTATTGAATGTCCTCTTCAGTGCGAAGAATGTCCCTGGGAAGCACATTTATCTCGTAAAAGTGCTGTAACATTAAACATAGACCATGCTCAAATATTGAATTTTATTCATAAGTTCTCCCCCGATGTTGTGATACTTCATGGAGGCGAACCATATATCCAGAGAAATGTGAAGAAACTTATAGAGACCCTCCGCAAGCATTTTCACTCCTGTATAGGCATTAAGGCGAACATTCCATTCGTTTTTTCATCGCTAAACAACTTTAATGAAGTTCTACAGCATATTGATCTAATTCTTTTTGAAGTTACAGATAGAATTGTTGAACATTATTTAATAAAGGAAAATGATTTGAAAATCGTTAGGAGCTTCTTAGAAAAACTTCGTGATTATGGAAAGCAAATAGAGTTTGTAGCTGTAATCAAAAAAGAGAACTCTATCAATTCAATGGTTGAGTTCGTTTCTTCATTAAGTGAAACTCTTAGAAGGTTTTTGATTCCATTTAACATAATATTTTCAGAAAATATTTCCTTTGATAAAAAGATCAACGTTGTTGACAGCATTCGCAAACTCTCTGTGATTGTTCAAGCACCTCTAGAGCCTTCCACTGAGCTAGCATCAACATTCTGCGTCTCATGCAGAAACCCCATCATTGTTAGACAAGGAGGGGTTTTAATTAAGAGCGCTGTAGATCAAGGGAAATGTAAGTACTGTGGCTTTAGATATACCAATATGAGACCCGCTAAGAGGATTATGAAGAGACCTATAGAGTTGCAGTTAATGTAGATGCGGCTGATATTTTCAATTGCTTCAAGGATCATAAAAAAGTTTTGTTTAGACTTAAACCCCAAAGAGTATCAATGGGACTATTACACTTGACGATACTGCCATAACCTTAATCATGATGTTTATTGCAGGTCCTGCAGCATCCTTTAAGGGATCTCCAACAGTATCCCCTACAACAGTTGCTTTATGGGTTTCAGTACCCTTTCCGCCTAAGTTTCCAGCTTCAACATACTTCTTGGCGTTATCCCATGTGTTTCCAACATTTCCTTGGAATAGCCCTAGTAGGAGTCCCGAAGCTATGGAGCCTAGTAGTACTCCTCCCAGCAATGCTCCTGCAGGACGCCAATCACCTGATAAAGGCCCTATCAATGCTAGTACTATTGGTGTCAGTAGTGCTAGTAATCCCGGTGCAATGAGTCTTCTAAGTGCATAGTATGTAACTATCTGCACTGCTCTTTCATAGTCGGGTCTTTCCTTCCATTCGAGTATGCCTGGTTTTTCTTTGAATTGCCTCCTTATCTCATCTACAAGTCTTCCAGCAGCAGCGGTTACTGCCTGTATAATCATGGCAACAAATAGTGCCACCATTACAACTCCTATTATTATTCCTCCTATGAAGTATGGAGCTAGATTTGGATTACCAGCATTAAATATGGTCTGCATTACTTCCTCAACTTTCATTCCGCTTCGCATTGCCAATACGCTTGCAAAGCTGAATAGCAGTGCTAATGCTGTTAATGCTGCTGATCCTATTGCATAGCCCTTGGATATAGACTTCATTGTATTTCCTGCAGAGTCTAGCAGATCAGCCTTTGACCTTATTTCTTCTCCATAGCCCGCTTGTTCAGCTAAACCTGCTACATTGTCAACTATGGGTCCGTATGCATCAGCAGAGACTATTACTGGTGATACAGAGAGCATTCCAGTACCTGCAAGAGCTGCTGAGTATATTCCTGCAAGTAAAGGCTCTGATGCGCTCAAACTTGAGCCAACTATGTAAGCACCTATAGTTGCTAATGCTATGGCTATGCTCGGTGCGAAGGTGCTGTAGAACCCCATGGACAAGCCGCTTAGTATCGTAAGTGCAGGTCCGAATTGTGAGCTTCTTGCAACAATTTTAACTGGTGTGTACTGTGGTGAGGTGAAGTAATCTGATGTAAAGCCCACTACTGCGCCAGCTACAAGACCCAGTATGCTAACAATCAGAGCTGGCATTGCTGTCGGTATGCTTAGTGCCGTTATACCGGCATTTACTGCAGCAGTTAGCAGTATTGCGAGTGTTGAGGTTAAAGTAAGGGTTCTGCCTGGGTGTTCCGAGGGTGAGACTGCTACGAATTGTGATGTGATTAATGTTGTTAAGAGTGCTACTGCTGAGAAGAGAACTGGGTAAGCTATTAGTGTGGCGTTGTTGATCATTGCGGCTATAACCATTGGGGCTATCATCCCCTCTACATATGATTCAAAGAGGTCTGCACCCATTCCTGCGCAGTCGCCTACATTGTCGCCTACATTGTCAGCGATAACCCCTGGATTTCTTGGGTCATCTTCTGGGATGCCTACTTCTACCTTTCCAACTAGATCTGCTCCTATATCAGCTGCTTTGGTGTATATTCCTCCTCCAACTCTAGCGAATAGAGCAGCTGTGCTAGCGCCAAATGCGTAGCTAAGAAGTATGGTTGTGGCTCTAGCAGGATCTGAAAATCCGTTGAATGCGATGAAGAGTCCTGCAGTTCCTAGTAAACCTATGCCGCCTACAAGAAATCCTGTTACAGAGCCTCCCCTGAATGCTAAGGTTAGAGCAGATCTTAGACCCTTCTTATTCAATGCGTTGAGAACCCTAATATTAGTTAGTACAGCTGTATACATTCCGACAATGCTTACAGTAGCAGAGCTCAGACCTCCCAGCAAATAGGCTAAACCCATGTATAGCACTGTACTGTTGCCTAATACAGCTCCTAGTATCATTAAAATTGCAGCAATTATAGATATTATTGAGAGAATAATTGTGTACTGAGCTCTAATATACGCAAGAGCAGCGCTTCGAATATATTCATGAATTTGATAAGCTCGTTTTGCTTCATCAGTTGATGTGTCAATTTTAGTTCGGAGAATGCTTAGGATCACTGTAATAACATAGATTACGCCAAGCACTCCACTGACCACACCAAGCACCATGCTAGTCTCCAATATCATGACATGATCACCTTTTCCTTTGGTACCTACATCTCAATTGCTAAGAGAAATAAATATTATAAAATTTAAAAAATTTGTGTATTTTACGTATTTATGCTGGAATAAATGCGTATAAAGTAGTATTGAAAAACAGCTACACTCTTCTTATGCAGAGGCATAATATTTTAGTACCGCGCTATACGAGTAAATATTAACATGAGCAGGTATCAGGGCCCGTAGCTCAGCCAGGACAGAGCGCCGGCCTGCGGAGCCGGTGGTCCGGGGTTCAAATCCCCGCGGGCCCGCCACAAGCTAAGCGCAATAAATATTGGTGTAATCCATGCAATTAGTGTTGCAATGAAGACTTATTACTCTCTTTCAATGTAGTGTTATGCAAATAAAACGATTAGAGGGTTCATGCTTGAAAGGGCAGATAATTAGTGTTACTATGGAGATAGCTTTAGAAGGTTCAGCTAATTTTGCAGGTGGTTTGGGAGTTTTAGAGGCCGACAAGTTTTATGGTGCGGCAAGGCTTGGACTGCCATACACTGTTATAACTCCTTTCTATCCTAATGGCTATGTTGATTGGGATTACGGTGTTAGAGGTAAGCTAGTTGAAGTGAGGCATAGGCATTCACTAAGTTTTCTGAGCAAGCTAAAGTATTTGAGGAGTATTGAAGTTAGGAAAAAAGATGGGGGTCTCTTGGCAGAAGTTGACATATATGAATTTAGCTATGGTTCGGCACGTGTGTTGCTCTATAGAATAAAGAGACCTTTAACTGTAGCTAGGTTATTTAGGTACTTATATAGGCATCATCACGATGAGTGCACATACTATATAACAGCGGCTGCTGTGGCTAGCGAAATCATAAAGAAGGTGCTTGCCGGTGAAGGTATTAGTGTTATTGATGTGCAGGAAGCTCATCTAGCGTTGGTGCCATATTTACTGCCGAATGGTGTTAGAACTAGGTTTATCACCCATACACCAGGTCCCTGGGGTCATCCAAAACTGTGTAAGGACGCAGAAGAGATTCTAGGAATATCGCTACCCAATGTAAAGACCATGACCGAAGCGGCGATGGAGATAGCTGAGAAGGTATTTACAGTATCTAAAAAGCATTTTGAGGTCACAAAGATGTTCTTCCCCAAATACATCGAAAAAATGAGTTACATAACTAATGCCATTGATTTAGATAGATGGCAAAGAATAAAGAAAGATCCGGGCTCATCGGAGGAGCTAAGAAAAATTCATGAGGAGTTCAAGCAAGAGCTCAGCTCAATCATTAGAGCTCTAAGTGGAAAGCCCATAGGAGACAGACTGATAGTTTCATGGGTAAGAAGGATAGTTAAATACAAGAGACCATACTTTATAGAATGGCTTGTTGAGGAAAACGGCGACTTAAAGGATATGATATTCATCGTTACTTCAGGCAAACCTCACCCCAACGATGAATGGGGTAAAGAAATGGCAACAACATTTAGTAGATATAGTAGAGCCTTACCTAACTTCTTCTATTACCCAAGCTATGGAACAGAATTTGCATACTATGCTCTATCATCTAGTGATCTCCTTCTATTCACACCCTTTAGTTGTTGGGAGGCGAGCGGAACTAGCATGATGAAGGCGGGAGCCAATGGGGTTCCAACACTTTCATCTCGCGATGGAGCGAGTCTAGAGCTTATAGTCGATGGTGTTAATGGATGGTTCTTTGGAAAAGAATTAACTGAGTTCATAGATATTGAAAGCGAGGAAGCAAGAAGGATAGATGAAGAGGATTATAGGGACTTTGTGAAGAAACTTGAGTACATTATTGACCTCTATGAAAGGGACAAGACAAAGTACTATGAAATAGCGTACAATGCTTACAAAACCTTTACACCTGTTGTTGACATAACTAGATTACTGAAACAGTACTATTCAGAATTCTTTCCAAGTAAACCAGATAGCGAACAAACAAAGTGATATGTCAATAGCATAGTGTAAACAAAGAAACTACATTGATTCAATGCTTTTATAATTTAGTTCAAGCAACGTTTATTGTTCATACACCGCCATTTCTTTTCTAATTAGCATTGCTCTTTATAATTATACCTTCAAAATGCTTTATATGCGGTGAGTAAGTGTGACCAGCATTGAAAACTCATATGTAGATTATCTTTATAGAGAATTAGGTTCTCTAGCCAACCATTTACTAAGTATAAAGCCTGGCGATATAATTCTTAGAAATACGGTTAAGCTTAATTTGTTTGATCATGAACATGTCGTTTTATGGCATAATTTTCTATTAAATATCTTTGACCCTAGTTTAACAGGAAAGCCTTGTGCACTTATACTGCCTTGTTCTCGCATAAAGCCTTACAGACTTTCTCCCCTGCACAGAATTGTTGATGCTCAAATAGAGAAACATCTTGCGCACAACACTATTCAGGTCTATATTTTATCAGAGCCTATGTTGCTAGTTCCAAGAGAGCTTGACATTTATTATCCTTTTGCTAACTATGATTATCCAACATATGAGCTAAACGATGTATACAGGGAGAAATTTGTTTACCTATTGTCCAAAGTGTTGCCAAAGCTTTCGTATCATCATTACATTGCAGCCTTTTTGCCTCAACACCACTATTCAATACTTATTGATGCATTGAATAGGTGTGGACAATGTTTAAGCATTGAATTATTCAAGTACGGAAAGAAGGCTTTCGAGACTGCATCTTTTGTAGCAAGGCATGTTATTGAACGGTGCAAAACAAACATTTAGCCTGTATCAATAGCATATACCACTAAGAGTCATCCAAGATCTGTTAATAAGGCGATCTATATTGGAGAGCAGAAAGCTTGTTATGGAATTGCGTTGGGATCCGATACTTGGCGAATGGGTTATGGTATCAAACATACGTAGTTTTAGACCTTGGCAACCAACAACGTTTTGTCCGTTTTGTCCGGGTACGGAGGAAACAGGATATGGCTGGGAAGCTCTTATAGTTGAAAATAAGTACCCTATGCTTATTGAAGAGCCCCCCGAGCCCACAAAACATAGATTTTATAAAACGCAAAAAGCCTATGGAAAATGTTATGTGGTTATAGAGACGCCGTTGCATGACATTGATGATCTCAGCGATTTATCGGAAAAGCAAATAGCTTACGTTATTAACCTAATCATTGAAAAGCAGAAAGAAATAATGAATAAAGAGTTCGCAGAATACTTTCTGTGGTTTAGAAATAAAGGCAGAGAGATAGGCGTCTCGTTAACGCATCCACACAGCCAAATATATGTTTTGCCTTTCACTCCCATAAAAATTTTAAGAGAGATAGAAAATGCCAAAAACTATTGGAAGGAAAACAATTCCTGTATTTTTTGCAAGATTATTGAGATAGAGAAAGAGGATGGAATTAGATTGCTATTAGAGAACAGGGATTGGATAGCTTTTATGCCGTTCTATGCACATTGGCCATTTGAGATTCACATATATCCTAAGAGGCATTTGCAACTACTTACAGAATTAACGCAAAGTGAGGTAGACTTGTTAGCGCAAATCTTGAAGTACAGTCTTTGCGGTTTGAAGAGGATGTTTTCAAAGCCTATGCCTTACGTAATGGTTTTGCATCAAGCCCCCTTAAAGGCGTCGCACCCATATTATCACTTACATATAGAGATCTACGGTTTTCTGCGCGATGAAGGTAAGCTTAAGTATGCAGCTGGTATGGAAACAGGAGGAGGTAACTTTACTTATGATGCTGTACCAGAAGAGAATGCGAGTAAGCTTAGGGCAAAGATCAATGAATGTGTTAATGGTGTGAAATAGGAATTAAATTTCTTCATCTATATAAACATTTAACTAAACTAAATGCGGGTATAGAGGATTAGAAATCGGATTGAACATGTGTAGGTGTCGTATACTATGAGTCATCATATGCTTAATACTGTAATCAATGAATTCAGGAAAATGTATGGAGAAGGACCTGAGGTTGTATGTTCAGCACCAGGACGTTTAGATTTCCTAAACACGCATCAAGATTATAAGGGGCTTCCTGTAGTTTCTGTGGCAATTAATTTACGTACTTATGTAGCATTAAAGAGGCTTAACGAGAGTAAGGTTCGTATAGCTTCAGGTAATTTACTCGATGAAGGTGCAGAGTATATTGATGAATTCAGCGTTGTGGAAAATAAGCTAGAATCAAAATATAAATGGTTTGGTAATTATGTAAGGGCAGCTATAATAGCTTTGAGGCAAGCAGGCTATAAGGTTGGGGGTTTCATTGGGTGGATCAGGAGTGAAGTTCCTATTGCAGCTGGTCTAGGCAGTAGTGGAACACTATTGGTGTCTATAATTACAGCATTAAACAAGCTTTTCAATTTACAATTAAGTGTTAAAGATATTGCAGAGCTTGCATACATAGCTGAGCACGACATCATGAAAATACCTTGCGGTAGACTTGATCAGTACGCATCAGCTTTCGGAGGCGTTGCCCTAATTGAGACTATTCCACCATATAATGTGGAGGTTTTGAAGTGGAGTGGAGGAGTTTTTGCAGTTATTGATAGCGGAATAAAGCATAGCACGGCAGAAATACATCCGCAAAGGCAGAGAGAGATCGAGGAAGGGTTAAGGAAACTTATGGAAGTGGTTCCTCTAAATTTAAGGAAACTTCTAGGCTATCGCTATTGGGAACCCCAATGGCGTGAACTAAAGCTTGAAATGCTCCAGCCCTATCTTAACTCACTAGACGAGAAAGCAAGAAACAGAATAGTATATACGATTAAGGCTCATCGTTCAACAATGCTTGCTGTAAAAATTTTAAAGGGATTAGAGGTAACGGAGCAGGAAATCATATCTGCTTTGGAAGTAGACCCTATAAAAGCTAGAGAGCTATACTTAGCAGGCTCTCAAGCACTAATAGGTTATGTGATGACATACCAGCACAAGCTTCTAAGTGATTTATATGACGTTAGCTTACCTGAGCTGGATAACATAGTAAATGCATTAATTGAAAATGGAGCATACGGAGCAAAACTTTCTGGAGCAGGATTAGGAGGCTGTGTAATTGCGTTATTCAGCAATGAAGAAAAGGCGCAGAAAGCTGTTGAAGGCGTACTCTCAAGGAAGCTAGGAAGACAAGGATGGGTTGTAAAAGTAGATATTGGTACAACCTGCCACATGTAGAAAAGCATATTATTTGCGTAGCAATATAGAGCTCCAACTAAATTTTATTTCAACTTTATATCCATTGTGAAAATATCATTAGTTACTTACTTAAATTGTTTACTAAAGTTTTAATATGACAAATAGGGTCTAGACCGGGTTTTGGTTACGGGGATACATTAATTCAAGTACAACGCAATGCAATGTTTTTGTGGCTTCATCGATTTAAAATGCTAGACGGAATTAGGGCACCATCCTATGATCATGAAATCTTATAAATCTTTAACTAATGTAAGTTAGCAATAGAGAATAAGTAGCCGGGTCGTCTAGCGGCCAAGGATGCGGGGCTTTGGCCCCCGTGACCGGGGTTCGAATCCCCGCCCGGCTACCAGCATACATTCTTGACTTGAATAAAATTGGATGATGAGCAGAGGGTCTCATGATATAGATGAAGAGAGCCGGAAATGCTGATAGTATTTTGCATAGATGCAATCACAGTAATTTAATGTGGTAGCCTATGGCGAGGAATGCACTTTTAAGGGAGGTGGTAAAGAAGGTTTTAGGTCCTCAGTATAGTTCGCTTGTCTGGAAGCGTATTGAGATCTTAGGGGATGTTGCTATAATTAGGAAGCCCTTTGATCTGCCTATAGATTTATTTAAAGTTGTTGGTGAAGAGCTTCTAAGAGCTCTTCCTTATATAAAAAGCGTTTGGCTTGCAACTTCACCGGTACATGGTGTTGAAAGAATTAGAGAGTATGTGCACCTGGCTGGAGAAATGAAGACAGAAGTCACATATAAAGAGCATGGATGCGTATTTAAGCTTGATTTTACAAAGGTATACATCTCCCCTGTTTTAAGCTATGATCATATGCGCATAGCAAGGCTCGTTAGAAAGGGCGAGGTAATTTTAAATATGTTTGCAGGGTTCGCACCTTATAGTGTGATAATATCAAAGTATGCTCAACCTTCCTATGTGGTCTCCATAGACATAAATAACTATGCCGTGACGTATGCTAGGATAAACATTGAGTTGAATAAAGTTGCATCAATTAATGAAATTATTCATGGCGATGCTCTGATAATAACTTCCTCGTTTAATAATTCGTTTGACAGAATTTTAATGCCTTATCCAGAACTTTTTGAACAGGCATTAAGAGTAGCTTTAAAGGCTGTAAAGATAGGGGGTGTTGTGCACCCCCATCTTTTTGTTGAAGCGACAAATAAGCGTGAGGCTCTCACGAAAGCTTTTCAGATTGTTTCACAAATTGCAGAAGAAGAGAAGACAAGGGTCGACCCTGTAGGAGGGCATGTAATAAGGGGGGTTGCTGCGAGGAAATATCATGTAGTTGTCGATGCTATAGTAAGGAGCAAGGCCTTGGAGTAACATTAACCACTTTTTAAGCTTAGTTATAGTTTAGGGTACCCAATGCTTAAAATATTTTCTAAGGGGGTGCGTAACACTAACAACATTAAAGATAGAGGAGGTAAAATCGGTATAAATAAGGAATTGAAGGTACTAACAGTAAGCAACATTGAAGATTTATGCTTAGAAGTATTGAGGAAGTATAGTATTGAATCAGCACAGGTTATAATATGCATAGATAAGCAAGGCGTCGCTAGGTACTTGGTTAATGAACCACCAGTGAACGATGAAATCAGGCATCTTTACAATATTCTCATGGAGGCGCTCTATGTGTCTTATATCAGCTTTGATTTGTTAGACGATATTGGGAAGATACTAGAGGTTATAGCAAAGGAGCTAAATGTTTATGAAAGTTTTCGTAGATATTACGATACAATTATGTATTATATTTGTAGAGACGTAAAGGGGTATGGAGTGCTAGATGTTGTGATCAAGGACAAGGACGTAGAAGATATAGAGCTATCTTATTGGGAAAAACCAGTTACAGTAGTTCACAAAGACTTCCTATCTTATGAAGCGTTAGTGACAAATATCCAGTTTCAAAGTATGGATGAGGCGAGAGCCCTTATAGAGAGAATTGCTATTAAAAGTGGTAAATCAATATCTATTAAGAAACCTGAGCTTCACGCATTGTTACCAGAGGGATTTAGAGTTGCAGCAACACTTGGTGAACCAGTATCAGCAGGTCCTACACTCGATATTAGAAAATTGAATGAAGTTCCAATAGACGCCATTACATTAATAAAGCAAGGCATTGTAGATGCAAAGGTTGCCACACTTATATGGCTTGTTAACGATGCCAAACTATTCTATGTAATAGTGGGTGGCAGCGGTTCTGGAAAAACTACAATTTTAAATGCATTTTTACAATTAAGCAACCCTAACTGGAAGATCATTGTTGTTCAAGATATCCCAGAAATTAAGTTGCCTTTGAGACCTCGATTTATTCAATTCTTTGGTGAAGATTCTGAAGAGATGTTGCAGCGATGCTTTACAGCACTTAGATATAGACCTGATATGCTTGTTGTGGGTGAAGTAAGAGGGAAAGAGATTACTGCATTAGTGAGGGCTGTAGCATCAGGTTCGGGTTCAGCTACAACGTTTCATGCATCAACGCCAGAGGAATACGAAATGGCGGTCCGCGGCCTTTTATCACAGGATCTGTACACAATGTTGTCATTGAATACTGCTCTATTAATATTTGTAGCTAGAATACGTAGAGGATATAGAGTTGAACGAAAAGTGCTTAAGGTATATGAAAGGGTTGGTAACGAATGGAAGGAGATATTTACAGCTGACAAAGGTGATGAAATAATTAAAAGCTATACCTTAAAGAGGCTGTCAAAAAGGTTGTTGAGAGAAGATATTGAGGCAGAATACGAATATAGATTGAGAGTGATAGAAAGTATGAGTCCGGGATACGAATCTGTGGAAAGAGTTCTTAAAAGATTTTATGGTCTCTAGAGGTGAGCGGAATCAACGTTAAAACATCAGTGTGTTCCTTTCTTTCTACCAGTCCTCCTAGCAGCTATATGCCCTACTTTCCTACCAGGTGGTGTGCGCCTTGACACCGTTGTTGGCTTGGATTCGCTTTGATGTGCTCCACCACCATGTGGATGATCTACAGCATTCATAGCCACTCCACGAACTCTAGGCCATTTCCTTGCTCTTACCTTCCATTTATAATATGCGTTGCCAGCCTTAAGTAACGGTTTTTCAACTCTACCTCCTCCGGCAACAACACCTATTGTTGCTCGTGCATCAAGAGGTATCATCTTTTGCTTTCCACTCGGCAAAGTTACTATTGCATGTGTAGAAGTCTTACCTGTTAGTATAGCGTAAGCCCCACCTGCCCTAGCAAGTTTACCACCATCATAAGGTCTTAATTCAATGTTACATATTTTCGTACCTTCTGTTATACTTCTAAGAGGTAATATATTACCTAAGGCTATGTTTGCTCCAGCACCTATCTCAATTACTTGCCCTACTCGAAGCCCTTCAACAGCAACGTTATAAAATGACTCTCCATTTTCAAGCTTTATTAGCGCTATAGGAGCACTTCTTCCTGGGTCATGCAATATATCAACAACTACTCCCCGAATGAGAGTTTCTATCGGAATTGCAGGATACTTTACTGGCGCAATTCTTAGATGTGTTGGTGCTCTGAATGTTGATGTTCCCCTACCAAATCTTTGTACTAGGATTCTTTTACCCATAGAACGCTCACCTTTATCAAATCACTTTAACGCCACGAAAAGCGTACTTCTAGTAGCTTTTAATCCAGGTTCACCATGTTTTACCTCTTTTGTTGTTGGCGCAAACTCGCCAAGGTAATGTCCAATCATTTCAGGAACTATTTTAACAGGGACAAATTCTTTTCCATTGAATACCGCAATAGTAAGACCAACCATTACAGGTAGCACTATCATATCCCTTACATGAGTCTTTATCACAACTTCTTTGCACTCGCTTAAGAGCTTTTGCCGAGCTTCAAGAATTTTCTCTAGTAATCTCCTCTGTCTAGGCGAGAACCCTCTTAGAAGGCTCCGACGAGCTCTACTTGGAAGAAGCTTTACAAGTTCATCCATTGGCATTTCAAGTAATTCCTCTAATGATTTACCCCTGTACCTAAAGTTTCTCCATTCTGCTGGTATTTTCCAGCACTCTTTACTCATCTTAATTTCAACCCTTGCATAACTGCACTACATCATATTTTGTGTGTTTTTGCTGCATTTTTATACTTATAAGCTTGTATTGTAGATAAGCTTTATGCTATACATCTTGGTGCTCATGAATTTCAGAACACACGGACCAACCTTATAAAAATAAAAACTTATTAGGTAAGCTTTGCTTAATGCTATAAAACGAACAAAGTATTGATGAAGCATCGCAGCTTATAGTTGCAGTGAGGTTTCAAGCCGATGGGAGGCAGGCAAAGAACCTCTCTATTCATGGTAAAGAGTGGTAGCCAACAAGAAGGAAAAAGCAAGAAGAAGGAAAAGAAGTAAATAAGTGTGTGAAGAGTTATGGCTCATAGGAAAACTAAGGCACCTCGGCGTGGAAGTCTGGGTGTAAGACCAAGGAAGAGAGCATCAGAGTTTATACCACATATAAGAAGCTGGCCTTCACCATCTATTGAAGAACCGCGACTACTAGCATTTTTAGGGTATAAGGTTGGAATGACACATGTTATTCTAATTGATGATAGACCAGGATCGCCTACATACGGCAAAGAAATATTTGTTCCTGTAACAATAATCGAAACACCACCAGCTATTCCAATAGCCTTAAGAGTCTATGGTGTTAATGAATTTGGCGGATATTCTGTCCTTAAGGACGTCTGGATTGATGCGCCAAAGGAGCTTGAAATTTGGAGAAGGATACCAACATATAGACCTTCAACTAATATAAATGAAAGAATAGAATGGATCAAGAGTCACGTTAATGACATTAAAAGAGTATCACTAATTTTAGCCTATGATGTTAAGGCCGTAGGGGGTTTAAGTAAGAAGACGCCTGACATACTTGAGGTAGTTATTGGGGGAGGCAGTATAGAGCAAAGGATAAAGTATGCACTAGATGTACTAGGCAAACCAATCTATGTAGATCAAGTTTTCTCTCCAGGCCAATTAGTAGATATTATAGGCGTGACAAAAGGCAAAGGATTTCAAGGCGTTATAAAGAGATTTGGCGTCAAAGAATTGCCGCGATGGCATAAGCATAGAAAAGGCAGTAGAAGAGTTGGAAGCAGAAGTCCAACAATTGGTGCAATGTCTGAAGTGCCGCAGCCTGGGCAAATGGGCTTCCATAGACGTACTGAGTATAATAAGAGAATTATTGCTATTGGCGATAATGGATATGAGATTACTCCTAGCGGTGGTTGGCCACACTATGGTATTATAAGATCCAAGTGGGTTATGATTTGGGGTAGCTGTATAGGCACTCATAAGAGGCCAATAATACTTAGATGGCCCATTAGACCACAAAAATGGCAACCAACAACTTCTCCAAAGATTGTTTATGTAAGCCTTACTAGTAAGATTGCAGGATAAGGGGTGTTTAATAGAATGACTCTATTCGAGTATATACTTGCATATCCATCAGAAAAAAGATTTGGAACTCTTGTAGACCTCAATGGCAATATAATTGACAAGATTGAGCTACCCCCACTCTTCAGTTATCCTGTACGTATAGATTTGATAAGAAGAGCTGTTCTATCAGCATTAACTGCTCGTATTCAGCCAAAAGGTAGAGATCCGCTGGCAGGAAGAAGAAGAAGTGGAGAATCTTGGGGTATAGGATATAGTGTTGCAAGAGTTCCTAGACTTGACAATGGTAGGGCTGTGCTAGCACCTAATGTTCGTGGTGGTAGAAGACAATTTGCACCAACACCACTTAAGAAAATACATGAGGAAATAAACAGGAAGGAAATGAGATTAGCAATAATCTCTGCACTTGCTGCTTTAAGTGATAAAAGTTTTGTAATGAAGAGAGGCCACATAATACCACAAGGAATAGAGTTTGTACCAATTATTGTTGTAAATGAATTTGAAACAATATCATCAATAAAGTTAGTTAAGGAATGGCTAAAGAAGGTGAATCTTTGGCAAGATATTGAAAAATCGCAGGACAGTGTAAGAATTAGAAGTGGAAAAGGAAAGATGAGGGGTAGAAGATATAAGGAAAGAAAAAGTGTACTTTTCATACTATCCTCAACAAAGGCACCTGTTACAAATGTGTTGAGCAATCTTCCAGGGGTAGACTGCCTTACGCCAGAAACTTTAAACATTCTTCAGCTAGCTCCAGGAGGAGACCCAGGAAGGCTTGCAGTAATTTCGAAAAAAGCTTTAGAAAAAATAGCAGAGAGATACGTAGTTAAGATAGTGTAGGTAAAAAGGGAATGACTTATGGCAAAGGAGTCTGAAGGCTCGGTGAAAGATCTAAAGAATATCTTAGTAGCTGTTGTTACAACAGAGAAGGCGTATCTATTAGCAGAAAAATTTAACTACTTAACAATTAAAACCTATAGGCATGTAAATAAGAAGGAAATTAAGGAGTTCATTGAAAAGGCATTGAATGTCAAGGTAGTAAAGGTGAATACACTAATTGACAGAGATGGATATAAAAAAGCATATATACGCCTCGCACCAGAGCACAAAGCTATAGAGCTACTTGAAAGGCTTTCAAGAGGTACATGAATCCGTCTAAAAGCTTTTCATGTAATGATGTTACTGCCGAGTGCTGAAAAATGATGAAAGGATCCCCTGCCTGAGAATTCCCTCGGGTTATGATTCAATGTCTCAGCAAAAACCAAAATCAGCAAAGAGGTTAAATATATTTTTACTGCTTGCTGACGTAGATGTAGCTGATAAGGTGATTGGCGATATACTTGCATACTGCAAAGATTTAGCTTGTGAGTGCACGTCGCATAAAAGTACTGTTGTTAAGAGATTTCTTTACATTGAATGTGTCTCACAGATGATATCACTTGAGGAGATGAAGAAACGTATCGAAGAATTAATAGGTTCTAGGCTAGCGGAAATCGTGGCTTGGTATAAGGTAGAAGTTATAGAAGTTAAGTAAGATTCCTTATCAATACAATAATGCCATAGGGAGGTATAGAGAACAGAGTAATCCTTAAGATACTATTGTTTTCATTTCTGATTAATAGGTAATAGATCAGCACTAGTGTTGACGATGCTATATAAATGATTACTGAAAGAAGCGGTATATCATAATATGTTGATTCAAGTGCAAGCATTGCTGTTGAGATGCCGACTGAGTAAACAATTAAAGCATCTTTATCGCTTTTGCTTTTTATGTCGTTGTTTTGTCTCTTTATAGTTTCACCGCTTCTAGATCCTGGATTATGCAAAAATTGTGAGAGAAGCTTTACAAGGATTGCATTTACAAGTAATAGTAGTAAAGGTCTCACTATATCATTGATGAAGAGTGCTAAAATTATGGGCTCTATTATAAGATATTTTCTATCCTGAAAGCGATAAAGGGTGATAAGGACTTCAACTATTTGAAATGGAATAATAGGCACAATTAAAACTATGCCGTTACTAATTAAATTGGTTAAAGAACTAGTATTTATTATTGTATTTTTTATTAGGTATTCGAATATTGTGCATAGTGTGACTGAGGGTAAATCACTGATATTTTGTGCTGTTTTGAATATGTAGAGAGATACAATTCCAAGTAACACTGTATAAGCATCATATGCATAACTTAGCTTTCTTGGATGTGTTAATTCCATTCATCTCAGCACAATGTTTTGCTTTAGGTATTAGTTTTAGGATTCTTAATCTAGTACTTTTATTATCATAAAATCAAGCTTATTAATCGCTTAGCAAAAATAGTATTGTTAGTCAAGGTAATAAATTTACCCTGCATCAGGGTCTCAGGATTCGAAGGTATTATGTTTTGCTCAAATTGATTGGTATGGTAAGGATGTGCGAAGAAGTAGTATCATACTATATGAAACTAGGGTTTCAAAAACTGACAGAAATTCAAAGAGTTGCATGCACTAAAATATTGTCTCACGATTTTGATCTTATAATTTCTGCACCTACGGGTTCTGGTAAAACTGAGGCAGTATTGGTGCCTTTACTAACAAAAATTTCTAAAGAGGGTTTAATATCTAACAGAGGCTTCTTAATTCTCTATGTAACTCCACTTCGAGCGCTGAATAGGGATATTGGTAGAAGAATTGAAAACATATGTGTACCTTTTGGGTGCTCTGTTAGTATATGGCATGGGGATACGCCAAGCAGTTCAAGAAAAAAGGTTCTGCGGGAGCCTCCACAAATCTTAATAACGACGCCTGAGAGCCTCAATATTTTATTGATAAAAAAGGAATTACATGAGTATATGAGAAGTTTAAGAGCTATTATAATTGATGAAGCACAAGAAATTACGCAGTCTGAGCGTGGCACAGAACTAGTCATCTTATTGGAGAGATTGGACATTATTAGAGGTAGACATATTAGAAGAATTGCATTACTACCTTTATTTGATGAAAATAGTGTCAGAAGTATAGGAGCTGTTCTATTCTCAGGGAGAATGTTTGATATAGCAATGGCATCGTACGCCAAGAGGTATGAAGTCGAGGTAGTTCTTAGTAATGATGAGTATAGGTGGGGCATATTCGAGGTAAATGATGTGGTAAAGAAAATTGTTGATATGATTAACTATCGTCAGCTTAAACAAGTGCTAGTTTTTACAAATACACGAACATCTGCTGAAGAGCTTAGTTTTGCAATGCAATCCTTTACTAATTTTAAAGGCGATTTAATAGGATTACATCACGGATCTTTATCAAGAAGTGTTAGAGAAGAGGTTGAAAGAAAACTAAGAGAAGGAAGAGCAAGAACTGTTATTGCTACATCAAGCCTTGAATTGGGGATAGATATAGGCACCATTGATTTGGTAATCCAGTATCTATCACCGCGGCAGGTCTCTAGGTTGATGCAACGAGTAGGTAGAGCAGGGCATAGAGAGGGGCAAGTATCTAGAGGCTTAATTATAGTGCCACCACTTATAACCGAGCTTATAGAGTCTATAATTATTGCGAAGAGGTTGAAGAGAGGAAATATCGAGCCCATAAATGTCCATAAAAATAGTCTAGATGTTTTAATGCATCAATTTATTGGTCTCACTCTCGAAAGAGGTTCAATATCATTATCAGATTTTTTGCAAATAATAAAAAACACTACTGTGTTCGATGGTATAGGACTAGATGAAGTGTCCAGATTAGCTCGTTTTGCTAACGAAATAGGTCTTGCTCAGTGCGAACAAAGTGAAGTAGAAGTCAAGTGCAAACCTACGAAAAGAGGTTATATCTATTATGTAACAACAAACATGATACCAGACACGCAGGAATATCAAGCGAAGTCTGTTCTAGATCACAAAGTTATTGCAATGCTTGATGAAGGCTTTGCATCCTTGTGCGACACGGACGATGTAATAGTACTTAGTGGCAAAGCTTGGCGTGTAGTTGATGTAGATTACGAAGATAGGGTAGTATGGCTTTCACCACTGCTAAACCCAGACCAGGCAATTTTACCCAAGTGGGTTGGAGAAAATATACCTGTTGATTGGAGAACATCAAGGGAAATATGTTCATTCATTAGAAGGTTTTGCTCTTGCACAACCAGCTCTTGCATTGAGAATCTCTTTAACGAGTACGATTTAAATGATTACGTAAGGAATTTCTTAACTAAATATAAAAATGAGATATGCAAGGTTTACCCAAATGATAACGTATTAACAATAGAGTTGCTTACAATACCCAATGAAAATAGATCGCTTATAGGGTTCTATCACTGCCTAGGTACAAGGGGTTCAGAAGCATTCTCCCTATTGCTAGCCAAGGTTTTCAGAGATCACCTACAGGTGGGCGTCACATACAAGGCACATCAGCTAGGCACAATCATAATAGTGAATAGACCAGTAACAGCAGATGAAATTAGAAAAGCCATTGCAATTATATTAGGATTATATAAGAAAGGAAAGATTGAAGAAGCAATAATAGATGAAATTAAGAGAGCCTCCTTCTTCAAGAAGCGTGTAATAGAAGTAGCTAAGAAGATGGGAGTGCTATCAAAGAACGCGAGTTCAGAAGAAATCAGAAAGGCTTTTTCAGCACTTCTTGAGATAGAGCCTATAGTCAATGAAGCTTTACGTGAAACTCTTACTGAGAATGTTGATATTAACATTGTTGGTGAGTACATAAAGAAGTTGGAGAGAAGCAAGAAGATTCGAATAGTAGTTGCAAAAAGTGCTTCACCATTTCTCTATGAGATATCTCAGCTGGGTGCATTCCGATATATTATACGGCAATCCGTGATGCCCAAAAACTTAGTTATCGAACTATCTAAACATAGAATTCTTAGCAGAAAGGTACAGCTCCTCTGTTTAATGTGCGGTACGACATTTAGCATTAAGTTAGATGAATTTATCAAACAAAATTGTATGAACAAAGCGCCGATTTCCTGCGAAATTTTTTGCCCAAATTGCAAGTCAAAACTATTAACAATAATTGAAAATGATCAAGAAGTAGCTGAGCTAAAATCTATTCTTATAAAAGCAAAGAAGGATGGACCAAACAGCTTAAATCCTGATGAGAGAAATAAGCTTAGGAAGGCTATGAAAATCGCAAACCTTGTCATGGAATATGGTATTGCTGCTGTGATCGCCTTGCAAGGTATAGGAATAGGCCCTGAAACCGCGAAAAAAGTTCTTGCAAACTCAAATAGTCTCGATGAGCTCATATTAAACATAATTCATTTTGAGGAGCAATTCTTAAGAACACGTAAATATTGGGACTAAAATCATTAACCTTTTTTAAACAATTAGTTACTTTGGGTCTGCTCCTATGGATGTAGTATCATTAATAAAGGATTTAATCTCAAAGGCTGTTGTCATTGCATGGTTACTGTTCTTTTTATCATGGATTATAGGCTGGGCAATAAAGGGAGCTCCTATACCAATTGGCAAGGCGAGAAGGATAGGGCAAAGTATTATTGAGGATGCAGTATGGGGGGCATTCTGGGTAGCTATAGGTACATCTATATTCTGGCTAATTATATACATATCATCAAGCCTTGGTAATGCTTTACCTCCTCCTCCAACGCCACAGCTATAGAAAAGAAGGTTCATAGAGAATCTGTGTAATTAATTTTAATGGGATGAGCATAGATGTACTTATTCTTGGTGGCATACTATCTTTCTATCCTTACATTTTACATTGGGGTACTAATTTATGCCTTGCCCATACCTGTAACAGGGTTGAAAAGATGGGGCCCTAGACTGATTACAGATTCGTTCTATGTAATGGTGCTTCTGTTCTCTGTAACCAGCATAGTAAGGTTTGCAGATCTTATTCAGCACATATTAGGTGGCGATTGGAGTTTCTTTCTATCCTACATAAAGGCATCAATATTTGTTCGCTCAAATCTTTTGCTGTTCTTTGGTATTATAAGGGACACTATTGGTGGGTTGAAGATTTTACCTGGGTTGTCAAAACTATTTTCAGTAGTCATAAATGCAATTTACTTTTCTCTCAATGCAACATTGATTCTTTACGTGATCGCGACCCTAATTAAAATCTCTTTCTGGACTCTCGTATTACTTGGAATAACATTAATGGCGATACCCTTTAGGGTTGCACGGAATGCGGGGGCGTTTCTCATTGCATTCTCTATTGTATTTTATACTGCACTCCCCTTATATACACAATTTGTGCAACTTCTTTTTGTTTCTGAGCCTCGGCAATTCACTCCCATAATACTTCAAGGAAATATCATCAATATGCATGGTCAACCTCTTGCTTACGGTTATATAGAGTTAAAATATGATGATGAGTACATAGGACCCTTACCAGTTAATGCCTGGGGATATATGATTCCAATAACTTCAGACATGCTTAGTAAGAATATAACATTGTATTTCGATATTTGCGGTCATCGCTTTTTCACAAATGTATCTAATGTGCCAGTAAGAAGTCTTTGTGGCTTTAATAATCATAGTGTTTTCATATGCAGAGTTAATCTAATGGTATATGGATTAATTGAGTATAGAGAGGGTATAGCTCTACATGTAATACCATTTCCTGAAAACGTTGAAGTACTCACATTCAATTCTACAGTTATTCGTCTTCTTATCAATACGACAACACCTATAGACTTCTACATATCTATCTCCAAAGGCTATGACATTAAGTCTATAAAAATAGATGAAACAGAAATACACGATATTGGGAAATTTTACAAGTACTCATGGAAGTGGTATGATGTGGAAGGAAATACGTACGTCTTAAATTTACCTGAAGGAGATCACGAGATAACTATCAGTATAAATAGAAATGGTAATCGTATAGAACCAAGCGAATACTACATCTTCAATGCACAAGTTAGACTTACGGAACTCGGTAACATTCCAAGCATTGTTGATGAGCTGGCTAGAATTATGTACATAGATGTTATAGCTGCCGCACTCTATATATCATTGCTTCTATCCATTAGTTATGGACTTGCACGTGCAATTGGAGGAGCGTCAAGACTCAGGCTGATACCATGACAATTTCTAAGGAGCTTTTAAGGAGAATAATAATATTCAACTTAATAGCAATGATTACTTCAGTCATTATGCTTCAATACGGCTACATAAGCGTGTTTAACATGCTATTGACTATTATAATTCTCATTCTTGCAACATTACTAATTGTAAGTTTTTCGCAAACACTAAAAGATGAATAGCTGTGCATTTGTAGGTACTATGAAGTTATCCTTTAAAATTAGAATTTATGTAAAAAGTTATATTTACTCTTCTCAGAACAAGAGGTAATAAGTAATACACTAAATGCGCTATAAAGTATTTGTTGGTTTAAGGTGTGCTTTAATGACCGAAGAAAATGCTGAGGAAGTTTCAAGTGAAGAGAGTGAAGTGGTGGAAGAAGTTAGTGAGACGTACGAAGAAGGTAGAGAAGAATTAGAATATATACCATTTTCTCCGCTGGAGTTAGAATTGTTCATTTCACGTAGTGAAATTTGGGACAAATTAGTTAAGGGAGAGCTAGGAATAGATGAAGCGAAAAAAATGATTGAAGAATTAACATCGAAATCATTAGAGCCAGTGGCACAAGCCAAAAGTAGTAAAAAGAGAAAGAGACAAAAGAAAGGTAGCTAGACCTAATTTGTTTTGTACTCCGCTTTAAGGATACTAAATAATTGATTTATTCGTGAAATAATTATTTAGTATCCTTTTCAACTGTGTAGCCTAGTTGTGTCAACGCAGTTTCAAGAATAGGTAAAGTTATAGATTTATCAAATACTATTACAACAATTTTTTTCCCATCTTTTATTGAAAGTTTAATCTTGTCAACAAGAACGTTTTCCTTTATTAAATCACTTATACTTTTTCTAGGTGTGAGAAAGTCTTTGAATTTCCTTTGCATCAATGAGTAGAACTCGTTAAAATGTTCTATCATGCGTATGGCATCATCAACATCCTCACCTCCTTTTCCTAAAAGTTTTTGTAATCCCCTTATTAATTCGATTGACTTCTCTGCTTCTATTTCTACTGCTACGTAGTTTCCAGGCAACATAAACAGTTTTATGCTTTGGTTCATGGCTTCTCATCTTGTTGAACTATTCTAATTTCCGTATTTAACCGATAGTTTTTTAGAGTCTTTAAAGCATTAAGAAGTTATATGGGCTGAAATAGAATGAGTGCACATGTAACTTATCCCGTTGGTGCAGTAATGAAAAGCATAGCACAAGCACTAAAGCGTGTTGTTGATCAGGTTCCGCTAGTTATAGGATTGGATCAGTTCTCAATTGAAGCTTTTTCACCAGATAAAGTGGCCTTAATTGTCGTTTCCATTCCTTCTTCAGCCTTTGAGGAGTACAATGTTAGTTCTGAGATCCGCATTGTTATTGATAGAGATGAATTTGCTAAAGCGCTTAAAAAAGCTACAAAAAGAGATAAGGTAGTTTTTGAGTATGGTGAGGGGTCTAGGGAGCTTAAGGTTAAGGTGATTAGTGTTAGAACAAACTTAGAAAGAGAATTCATTGTTCCAATATCAGAGGTAACGTTTGAAAGAGTTGGGGAGATAGATGTTCAGCTAGAGGTTACTGCAAGTGTACCAGCGTCAGAGCTTGTTGCGGTAATTAAAGACGCTGATGTTGTAAGCGAAGAGATAACATTTATCTATTCATCTGAGTTGAATGGCATAAGGGTGGCAGCACACGGTGATATAGCATCTTATGAGACCGTTTTAAAGCAGTTCCAACCATTAACATATCTTGAATCTGCCGTTAGTACTGCAATGGCTAAGTACAGCGTTGAACACCTAAAGGCTTTAGCAAAACTTCTTGACTTAGCAGATGAATGCACTATCGCATTTGGCTCTGACAAGCCGCTTAAAATATCATTCAATTTAACTGGTGGCGGTCAAGTCACCATATGGGTTGCTCCAAGAGCATAAGGATGGAAGTCTATGTATACGGAAATTGTAAAAGTTGATGCAAAGGGTAGAATAACAATACCCTCCTCTGTTAGGCTTCTTCTAGGCATTGAGGAAGGAGATCAACTGCTACTAATAGTTGATGAAGAGCACCATGCAATAAAGCTTCAAACCTTTAAAAATGATAGCGTAGTGATATGTAAAATGATAATTAACGCTAAAAGCATTAATGAAATATTTTCATCTCTTGCCAATAAAATTATTAACTTCAGTTGCCTATGCATAGATGATGTTTGCGAAACATATAGATGTAAGCTTGTAGTATCCAGTGATGTAGTAGAGAAGATCCTTAATATTGAACCCGGCACCTTATGTATCGATACAACTGAAGCTATTAAGAAATTGAGTAGAACTCTTGAATAAGTCCAACAGTGAAATACTTTTTATACTTTATTTACATTAAAAATTATTAAGGAAATGGTGTCATGCTATGAGTTCACAATTAAGGTTTACGTTTGCTGATGCAAGGATATGGAGATATGTGTTAAGGGCTTTAGCAGAGTATTTGGAAGTTGTAGGCATGAAAGTAAGTCCAAATGAGGGAGTCAGGATAAAGGCTATGGATCCTAGTAGGGTCATGCTACTCGATTTTCACATACCTCCCTCAGCTTTTGAGGAGTTTGTTGTTGAGAAAGAGGAAATATTATTTCTCAATTTAGAGAACGTCCCTAAGGTACTTAGAAGAGCTTCAAAGAACGATAAGTTAGCCATGTCAAGCGATGGTACAAGACTAACGCTGACATTAATATCGAAAGGTGGGGCTCATCGTAGCTTTACCTTCCCACTTATATCAGCGTCTTACGAGGAAATTCCAGAACTATCTCTAGAATTCAAAGTCTCTGCAAAAATTATAAGTCCAATTCTAGCGGCAGTTCTTTCAATATTGAAGGATGTGGGTGAGTCAACAAAGTTTAAGGCTCTTCGTGAAGGATTGTCAATAACGTCTTCCTCAGAGCTTGGTGAAATAGAGTTTCTCTTTACAACTACAACAGGAACATTAATAGATTACCAAATACCTGAAGACTTTACAGAATTCACAAATACGTATTCAACAGAATATGTAGCATTACTTTCGCCAATAGCTCGAATTGCAGAAAGTACAACTATAAAGTTAGCTCCGGAAGCACCTTGTGAAATAGCTCTAGATCTTGCTGCAGGAGCACAACTAAGAGTCTATATAGCACCTCGAATTGAGTGATGATCTAAGGTGGCTTTGAAGAAAGTCGCAGAGAAAGATGCTCATCTGATCTTTAAAGAGCTTTTTAGGAAATACTACAGAGTTGCAGATCTAATACTGCCTCAAGATCTTGGCCTGCGAGAAATAGCTCTACAAGACTTTGATGGAGGCTATTACATAAGGCACTTAGCATTTGAGAATAAGTCTCAGCTTATTGAATTCATAACGCGTGAGCACGTACCCAAGGATCTTTACTACTCTTCAGCTAAGTATAGGGATCCAGGCAATAGTTCAATGGAGGGAAAGGGGTGGATTGGTAGTGATTTGATATTTGATATAGACGCAGATGAACTACCGTTATGTTCTTCAAAGATTGTAGAATTTCGTTTTTGTCCAAAATGTGGTTATGTAGCAACTAATCCTAATGAAAAAACATGTCCACAATGCAATATAGAGCTAGCAAAATTTAGGCATGTGGAACCAGAATGTATTAGTATGGCATTCGATTGTTTGAAAGAATTGGTCGACGTTATTGAGAATGATTTTGGATTTGCAGATTACAGAGCTAGTTTTTCTGGTAATAGAGGGTTTCATTTAATAGTAGAGCTTCAACATCCGTATGATTTGTTAGACTCTGAGATGAGAAGAGAGATAGTATCTTATCTAGTTCTCGATGATGTGCAAAAGAAATTTATAAAAAATGTCTTTGTAACTGAGTTAAGTAGAAAAGGTAGAAAAGGAGTTTTAAGTATAATACCGCGCATAGTAGATGGTGGTATAAGAAGAAGGATAGCAAAGGCATTGTTAAGGAAAGTCCCTGAACATTCAAAAAGCTATATTCTTGGCTATGTAAATGAAATAGATGTGTCTAAAGCTGTTGAGATTGTAAACATACTACGTAGCAATCTTGATGAAATTCTGAACATGGTAAGCATACCCGTTGATGCTAAGGTTACAATAGATCTAACTCACTTAGTTAGGGTGCCAAATAGCATAAATGGGAAAACGGGGTGGAGAGCCTATTTAATAGACGACTTATCTGAGTTTAGATTAGATGAGTTAAAGGTTTCAATAGGCAATATAAGTGAGACCTTTAGGATCGAGTTTATTGTATCCTTGCCAGAGATAAGAGTTATAGATAGGGCATTTAAAGTAAAACAAGATGATATATTAGACTTAGAATATGCATACGCATCCTACTTTATTTTTAAGGGCGTGGCAAAGTTAATTGATGTGAAGAGGTAGTGTTTATGGCGTTCACTGGGGTATTTGAGAAGCTTAAAAAAGTTTATGATGAGGTGCTAGAAGGGAGAAAAACAAGTTCAAGTGAGCTCTACTCTATATTAATTGGATTAAATAGGCATCTGATGCAGATAAGAACATGGTGTTTAGAGAATAAAGGAAATGAATTTGAACAACTATGTCTAGAAATAGAATCATTCACACTAAGTCTATTCAAAACACTGCTTGCATTCATATTTAACAAAGCGATTCTGGATAATGTACAGATAGAGAATGATGAGCTTGGGTCATCATTACAAAAGATGCTCGGCACCGCAACAAATCTCCTAACCGTACTCAGCAAAACCATTATAATCAATGATAGGGATGTGTTATGTAAGGTGATAAAGGCGTTTCAAAAAGGGAATACAATTATTCCTTCAGGCTATGTAACGTTCATGCCTTTATCGGAAGCCTTATACCTTTTAATTCTTGGGTTTGTAAAGATTCTTGAGATTTTTTGATAACCGCTTATAACTGTTGCTGTTGGATACTATGAGAGCAGAATTATTGACACCACTACTAAGATACTGTAGGTGTTAAGCTATGAAAATACCAAAAGTAATTGTAACATACTGTCCACGATGTAAAACGCATACAGAGCACTCAGTAACCATATATAAACATGGAAAGAGAAGGACTCTTGCACAAGGTCAGAGAAGGTATTTGAGAAAGCAACAAGGTTACGGATCCAAAAGAAAGCCTGAGCAAAAGAGGTTTGCAAAAGTTACAAAAAAGGTTGTACTGAAGCTGAAGTGTACAAAGTGTGGATATATTCAGCATAGAAAGGGCATTAGATTGAAGAGAGCAGAACTTGTAGAGAAGTAGGGGTGGTGACTAAGTATGGCTCGAAAGAGAAAAATCTTGATTCCGCAACCTAAAAGTAAGTTTGTTAGGGTAAGATGCAAGGTATGCGGTAATGAGCAGGTAATATTTGATCACGCAACCTTTCCTGTTAGATGCTTGGTTTGCGGTACTGTTCTCGTCAAGCCTACGGGAGGTAAAGCAGAACTTATTAATGCTGAGATAGTTAGGGTCTTAGGTTAAGGAATCCCCACTTCACTATTTTATCAAAACTGGTTGAAAACTATGAGCATTCCATTCAGAAAACGTTCACCACCAGAAGTCGGAGAGCTTGTAGTTGCACGTGTGAAAAAAGTATTTGAATATGGTGCTTATGCAGAGCTCCTAGAATATGAAAATTTAGAGGCCTTTATTCCCTGGAGCGAAGTCACAACAAAATATGTGAAGGATATAAGGGATGTAATTAAGGAGAATCAGATAGTTGTTGGAAAGGTAATAAGGGTTGAGAAGAAGCAGGGTAGGCTTGAGGTTGACATCTCATTAAAAAGAGTATTTGAAGGAGAGAAACGCATCAAGTTACTTCGATGGAAGAGGCTGCAAAAAGCTCAAAAAATTGTTGAGCTTGTAGCTAAGAATATGGGAAGATCTATCGAAGAAGCCTATAAAAGTGTATGGGTATTTTTAGAAAAATTCATAGATCCACTTTCAATCATTGAGGAAGCAGTCTTAAAAGGTTACCAAAAATTTGTTGAACTTGGAATTCCTGAGGAGTGGGCTAAAGCCCTATTTGAAGAAGCGAAAAAGCATATAACTATTAAAACCGTTAAAATTAGAGGAATAATCAAACTCGTTTCATACAAACCTGATGGCATTGAAAGAATAAGGCATACATTATTGGAAATAAAGAATAAAATTTCTCAGGACAACGTCAAAGTCTCGTTATACACCATTGGTGCTCCAAGGTATAGAGTAGAGATTGAAGCATATGATTATAAAACAGCAGAAAAGGCTTTCAGCACCATTAATGAAGCATTAAAATCGTTAGCACAAAATATGGGTATAGATGTCGTAGAGTTTTCAAGAGAAGAAATTGAGCGAGGATAGCTATTAGATGAAATGGAGAATTAGAAAATGTCCTCAATGTAATAGGTACACGCTTAGTGAAGTCTGTCCAAAATGCGGTGCAAAGACCATTGTTCCTCATCCACCTCGATTTTCACCTGAAGATAAATATGTAAAGTATAGGCTTTGCATTAAGTATCCAGATCTAATGGCTAAATATGACCAGAGTTTATGTAGCCAATTTCGATCATTACAGGGCACCTAGAGCTTAATGTATCAAAGCCAGTAAATGCCATTTGACGTTATGACGAACTTGAATGTCTTTGCAATACTCGGCTTTACAAACTTTATTGCTCTGGTCCTATTGTTTAAGACATCAATTTCTATAATAATGTCAGACCAGAGCTCTAGGTATTCAAAACCTGATGGTAAAATTCTCCCTGAATCCTCGTCAAAGTATACCTGTGCAGATCCAAATATTATGATACCTCTCTTTGCCACTGTGTCCAATAACGTTAGCAGACCTGGAAACGCTATTGACTTCTTATCTCTACTCAATTCAACTCTATATAGATAGTTTAAGCTATCAATAATGATTATTGAAGGATTTAGAGACAAAGATTCTAAGATTAATGAAATTAAATGTTCTTGAGAAAGTGCGGTAGAGAAATAGACATTCTCTGCTTCTATATTTAGATTTGAAACTCTATTAATAACCGTTGAGCCTTCTGTTGAAATGAAAATGATTGTGTTGTTATGTTGGGAGCATTTGATTAAGTTCAAAAGAAAATTTGTTTTACCGGAGCCTGCAATACCATAAACAATAAACTTTGTATTATTACCCTTAAAAATTACTTCATCTAACTTAGGGTTACATGTAGTGAGCGGCATTTCAACCCTTGCATCTTTCTACAGTAATATAAGTTTCTGTTTGTTTATGTGGTGTAAATGTACTTTCCATTTATGATCTTTAACGTTCCTTTCTTTACAAGAATCTCTAAAGCTTTGTTGAAGTATTTATTCAGCCCCTCTATGTTTATTCCATACCACTCCACGAACGCCTCCTTTAACTCATCTAAAGTCCAAGTATTCTTCCCTTTTTCGCTATATTCTGTAACTATAATTCTTTTTAAGAACTGTGTTATATCTTCAAGTCGTGTCCATGGATATTGGAACCATACCCACTCCTTAACCTCAATATAGTAGTAATCAGGTTTTATTTTTGCTACAGGCGAGATCCATTGCAATGTAGCTACGCGCAGTTCTTTGGGCTTCCAATTTCTGGTTATGTATTCTTTTGCAAGTATCACAGACTCGCCAGTATCAATAATATCGTCCACTAGTAATGCTCTCATATTTTCAAGGTTGATGGTGTATTCAAACTTTATAATAGCTTTCTCACCCTTCTTTGCAGCCTCGGTCCAATGCTGTGATTGTATTGAGACCAGGTTTTCAACTCCTAAGAAGTCACACAATAACCTTGCAGGCACATAGCCTCCTCGAGCAATAGCTATTATAATGTCCGGCATATATCCGCTTTCTTCAATTTTCTTTGCCAATCCCCAACTCCACTCTACAATTTCATCCCAACTAACTAATTTTACAGGAACTCTAGGCATTAATCTCAACCAAATTCTTGAGAAATTGTACGGCATTTTAAATCTTGCTACCCTTTCCTTTATTTGAATTATTTACAAAAGTAGGAAGTAGAATTACAAGTTCCATGCAATGATTCGGTAATAAGTAAATAATGCTGTAAACCTACTATGTTAGGTAAGGCCCCCGTGCGCCGACCCGTACAAAAGGATGAACCGTTAGGGGAATATGTGTACGGGGTCTCTGCGGGGGCTACAAAATAACAGAGCTTTTATCTTGCACCCAGGTGATATAGTAAATAGTAAGAACATGGGTTATTAGGATGATGTAGATATAACGTACATGTTTTCATCCTTTAATTACTGCTATTGGAATCAGTCTCACTACAGGTCTCACAATTTGTGCCCTTGTAGCAACCTCAACCACTTTATCCACATCTTTATAGGCTTCTGGCGCTTCTTCAGATAATTCACGTACTGTTGCAGCTCTTACTATAACACCTTTTCTTTGAAGTTCTTCTATAACTTCATGTGGTGACTTAGATCTTATTGCAGCTGCTCTACTCATCCATCTTCCAGCTCCATGTGGTGCGGACCACCAAGGTTCTTTAGCTCTTGGACCCGGTATTGTAATGTAGCTTGCAGTACCCATACTACCTGGAATCAACACTATTTGACCGAATGGTCTATGATCGGCAGGTATTTCTGGGTGCTCTGGTGGGAACGCCCTTGTGGCACCCTTTCTATGGACTATAAGCTTTACCCTCTTGTTCTCGTACTCATGTTCTTCAACCTTTGCAATATTGTGAGCAACATCATAAATTTGCTTTATTCCAAGCTTCTCTGGATCTGAACCAAATACCTTTGCAAATGATTCTCGGGCCCAATGCGTTATTAGTTGCCTATTAGCCCATGCATAGTTGGCTGCGGCTGCCATAGCGGCAAAGTAATCTTGCCCTTCTCTACTGTTGAATGGTACAGCAGCTAGTTCTCTATCCGGTACATCAATTCCATATTTTCTCATCGCCCTCTCCATAACCATAAGATAATCGCTTGCTACCTGATGACCAAGCCCCCTAGAACCCGTATGAACCATTATGGTTATTTGGCCCTCCTCGTAGATCCCTATCTTCTTTGCGATTTCCGGCATATAGATCTTATCTACCACCTGAATCTCTAGGAAATGGTTTCCACTACCTAAAGTTCCTAGCTGTGGTGCGCCTCTCTCTTTTGCCCTTTTACTAACTTTTGAAGCGTCTGCCCAATCCAGCTTACCTTTAGACTCGGTATGCTCTATATCATGCTCTGTTGCGTAACCTTGCCTTAAAGCCCATTGGGCCCCCTCTTCTAGTACATCATCAAGTTCACGCTCAGTTAGCCTAATCTTACCAGAAGCTCCAACACCGCTTGGAATGTTTCTGAATAGTACATCAACAAGTTCCTTAAGTTTAGGCTTCACATCCTTTACACTCAGATCAGTTCGTAAAACCCTAACACCACAGTTAATGTCGTAACCTACACCACCCGGACTTATGACTCCATTCTCAACTTCAAATCCTGCGACACCGCCTATTGGGAACCCATAGCCTTGGTGCCCATCCGGCAATGTATAGCTTGCTGATGCAATACCTGGCAGGCATGCTACATTAGCTGCCTGTTCTAAAGTTGCATCCTCTCTCATTTTATTCAACAGAAATTCATCAGCGTAAATTATAGCATTTACCTTCATGCACTTCTTGTACTCCTTTGGTATAATCCATATAACATCCTCAACTCTCTTTATTAACGTAACCATTTAAAGCCACACCATAATGCCATAAATGTACATTACCTTACTCAACTAAATATTTATCCTGAGGTTAATAAGTTTGTGTTAAGTAAAAGTTTGGAGAACCAAGCTAGATGTTATTACTTTAGCTACACATTTACTGTTTCATGTCTGTGCCTAGATAGCAAAAGCTTTTATTTCCTTAATGTAAGATTCGATATAAGTATCCTGTGACTTTAAGCAATCAGGTTAACAAAGAACACTAATGCACTATGGTGTAATATCTGATGGGGCATTGGCGTTACCCCCAAATACAAGGTCTCGATGAGAGCAAGGTTGCAAAAGCAGTGATTAGAGATGCTCCTATATCTTTCAAGGAAGCCTATGAGGTTTGCAAAGTGCTTCGCGGAATGAAGTTAAGCGAGGCAGAAGAGCTACTTAAGAAGGTTATCGAGCTAAAGGAGCCTATTCCTTATGTTAGGTTCAAGAGGAATATTGCACATAAGGCAGGCTTATCGACTAAATGGCCTCAGTGGAAAACAGCAAGTGGTAGGTATCCAGTAAAAGTAGCGAAGTACATACTTAAACTCCTTGAAAACGTAAAGAACAATGCAAGTGTTAAAGGGTTAAATGTTGAAAAGCTCAAAATCATTCATATAGCTGCACATAGAAGCTATTACCTGAAAAAGTGGATGCCAAGGGCTTTTGGACGTGCCACACCATGGTTTAAGACTCATACAAGCGTTGAAGTTATAGTGGCTGAGGTGTAGATTCATGGTCAACATTAAGAAGCTATTCATTGAACAAGGAATAAAGAAGGCAGCAGTTGATGAGTACCTTGCAAGCAAGTTCTGGAGAGCTGGATACGCAGGAGTGGATCTAATTCGAACACCGCTAGGTACTAGGGTTATAATATACGCTTTAAGACCTGGCATTATTATTGGACGCAAAGGACAGAATTTAAGAGTTTTGCAGGCAGTATTAGAGAAAATTTTCGGTATTGAGAATCCTCAAATAACTGTTGTTACAGTTGAGAATCCCGACCTTAATGCTAGGGTCGTAGCAGAGAACATAGCTCTGGCTTTAGAGAGAGGGGTGCATTTCAGGAGAGCAGCGTTTATTGCTCTTCGCAGAGTTATGGCAGCAGGTGCAGTGGGATGCGAAATTATTATCAGCGGCAAGCTTGTAGCTGAAAGAGCACGTTACGAGAAGCTTAAAGCTGGAAAAGTATACAAATCAGGCGAGCAAAGCCTAAGGCTTGTAGACAGAGCGGTGGCCCACGTCCTACTTAAGCCGGGTATGTATGGGGTTGAGGTACTAATAACTAAGCCTGGTACAACAGGAGACTACATAGAGATAGTTACACCTTCTACATCTTCAAGCCAAGTTACGGGTGGTAATACATGAGTGACAGGGTACTTTCAGCAGATGAGATAAGGTCTATGAGTCCTGAGGAAAGAATGAAACTCTTAAATGAACTTAGGCTTGAGTTAGTTCGTTTACATACACAAGCAAGGATGGGTATACTAACTAACATTGCGAGGGTAAGGATTGTAAAAAAGAATATTGCAAGGATTCTAACTGTAATTAACGAAGAGAAGAAGGCTAAGAAGTAATGCCGAGAACTAAGGATAACATTCTATTTCATGAACTGATAGGGCTAAAGGTTAAGATAGTATCGCATCTAGATCCTACATTAGTGAATAGAGAAGGAATTGTTGTAGACGAAACGATGTACATGCTGAAAGTTTTCGACGATCAGAGGAAAAGAGTTATTATGGTACCAAAGCATGGAGGTATTTTCTCATTTGTATTGCCTGAGTCAGGAGAAGAGGTAATAATAAATGGAGCTCAAATAATTGGAAGACCTGAGGATAGGCTTAAAAAGATCAAGTTTATTAAGTTTAGAAAGAAAGTAAAGGTGAAGAGTTAGAATGTCTGCATCGTCTACTCAAGTTGAGCAAAAGCCGAAAACAAGAAACATAGGGATAGTGTATCCAGGGTTACAGCCACCAGAAAAGACCTGTAATGATAAAAAGTGTCCATGGCATGGCATCGTTAGAGTTAGAGGAATAGTGCTAGTAGGTAAAGTTATAAAAGCAAGGATGCAAAATACTGTTGTTGTAGAGAGGGAGTATGTTGTATGGGTGAAAAAGTATAAGAGGTATGAAAGAAGAAGAAGTAGAATTCATGCTCATAATCCTCCATGTATAGCTGCAAAGGAAGGCGACATTGTGCTTATAGGTGAAACAAGACCACTTGCTAAAAGTGTCGCTTTTGTTGTTTTAGGAGTGTTAAAGCGAGGTGGATAGGGGTAGAGGAACGTGGGTGTAAAGAGGGCTAAAACAGGAGCAGCATTACCTAGAAGAAGAAGAGTATCAGGAATTCAAGCTGGTACAAGGCTTGTAGTAGCAGATAATAGCGGAGCCAAGGAGGTAATGGTAATAGGTGTAATAGGTGTAAAGACTAGATTAAGAAGGTTGCCTTTCGCCACAGTTGGAGATATGGTTGTAGTGACTGTAAAGAAGGGTAAGCCTGATCTAAAGGGTCAAATATTTAGAGCAATTATAATTAGGCAGAAGAAACCTTACAGGAGACCTGACGGCACTTGGATAGCGTTCGAAGATAATGCTTGTGTGCTTGTAAATCCTGATGGAACGCCAAAAGGTAAAGAAATTAGAGGTCCTGTCGCTAAGGAAGCCATTGAGAGATGGCCTCAGATAGCTAACATGGCATCTATTGTTGTTTAAGGGTGAGAATGGTTGGAGCTCAAGTCTCGACAACCTAGGAAGCAGAGAAAGAAGTTCTTTAATCTACCACTTCACCTAAGATGGCGTTTACTAACAGCTCCACTTTCGAAAGAATTGAGAAAGGAGCTAGGAATAAAGAGGCTATTTGTTAGGAAAGGAGATGTTGTGAGAATAGTTAGAGGCGATTGGAAAGGCCACGAGGGAAAAGTTGTTGAAGTTGATTTGAAGCGTGGCAGGATATATGTTGAAGGTGTAACAATAAGAAAAGCTGATGGCACAGAGGTATTCTACCCTATACACCCGTCTAAAGTAATTATTGTAAAGCTCGGCGAAGTTGATGATGTTAGAAGGAAAATAATTGAAAGAAGACAGAAAGCTCGTGAGGAGCTAGTTAAACTCGGTAAAGCGAAGCCATTAAATGAAGAGCAAAAGAAACTTATTTCTCAATCTGTAACAACGTAGGTCTAAACTGAGGTAGGGGGGTGAGCATAAATATGGCAAAAATGGGCGGCTCAAGGCATTTAAAGAGATTAGCTGCACCGTGGTTCTGGCCTATTCTTAGAAAGGAGTATAAGTGGGTTGTCAAGCCTTCTCCTGGACCACATCCATTGAACAAGTGTATACCTTTACTCATAGTTGTCAGGGATGTGCTTGGATATGCAAAAACAGCCAGAGAAGCTAAGTATATCATTAATAGTGGCAAGGTCCTGGTTGACGGTGTTGTTCGCAAAGATTATAAGTTTCCTGTTGGTATGATGGATGTAGTGTCAATACCCGAGGTAGACCTATATATTCGATTTGTGCCTTATCCGACTAAGTATCTATGGTTCATAAAGATACCAAAAGAAGAGGCAAACCTAAAGCTTGTTAGAATAGAGGATAAGACAGCAGTTAAAGGAGGTCATATACAGCTTAATCTATCAGACGGTAGGAACATTGTGGTCAGAGTCAGCGATCCTTCAAAACCTTTAGAAGCCTCAGCTTATTCAACCTTTGATTCGCTACTTATTGAGGTTCCATCACAGCGTATAATACAACATATAAAGATGGGTGTTGGAAAGCTTGCTATAGTTATTGATGGTAGGAATGTTGGGAGAATTGGTAAGATAGTAAACATTGATGTTAGACCTGGTGTAAAAAGAAGAAAAGCTGTTGTAACTTTAGAAGATATGAAAGGACATAAGTTCCAAACAATACTCGATTACATTATGGTCATAGGAGAAGAAAAGCCAGTTATAAAGGTCTCTCCTGAGTAAAGGTGGGGTGCATGTCTTTACAAACACAGTTAGTAGTAATTAAGAATGGAGCAATAACATTGTTGCAGATCCCTGAGTCATTCAGTAGCAGTATGCTTACTTCTGACACTGTTAACCAGATTCTAAAGGACTGGAAAGAGCACCCAATGAGGGTTCCAGTAATACACAAGGTAACAGTAAATATTGCTGTAGGAGGGGCAAGTGAAAGATTGGAGAAAGCTGCAAAACTATTAGAGCAATTAACGGGGCAGAAGCCATCAATAAGAAGAGCAAGGAAAACTATAAAGGAGTTTGGCATAAGCAAGAAGCAACCTATAGCAGCTGTTGTCACGTTACGTGGTTCTAAGGCGCTTGAGTTCCTCAGAAAGGCTTTTCACGCTGTTAACTATACTCTTAAATTTAGCTCATTTGATGAATTTGGTAATGTTAGTTTTGGCATTAGGGAGCATCTACTGCTACCAGGTGTGAGGTACGATCCAGAGATAGGGATATTTGGCATGGATGTTGCAATAACTATTGAGAGAAAGGGCTTTAGAGTTATTCGAAGAAGAGTTAAGAAAGCGCTGTCAATACCTCGTAGACATAGAGTCACAAGGGAAGAGAGTATACTACTTCTAGAGATTCTTTTCGGAGTGAAAGTAGTTAAATAGGGGGTGATATATGGGCAAATATAGATTACCTGCTGAAAGAAAACATGGTCGTGGAGTGCAGGTGTGTAGAAGATGTGGCACTAGAGATGCTGTAATACAAAAATATGGTTTATATCTCTGCAGACAATGTTTTAGAGAGCTAGCTATGTCTATGGGATTTAGGAAGTATAACTAGGGTGATGCTATCAAATGACACTACTAGACCCCCTAGCTAATGCACTTGCAACCATAACAAATTGTGAAATGAGAAGAAAGAACGAGGCTGTATTATGGCCAGCATCAAAGCTATTAATAAATGTATTAAGGGTAATGCAGAGGTACGGCTATATAGGAGAGTTTGAATATATTGATGATGGCAGATGGGGTAAGATTGTTGTTCAACTGCTTGGCAGAATAAATAAGGCCGGTGTCGTAAAGCCAAGGATTCCTGTGAAATACATGGATCTTCTCAGAATGCCTCACCACATAAGGAGGTACTTGCCATCAAAGGATATAGGAATATTAATTATCTCAACAAACCAGGGTGTGTTATCACATCGTGAAGCAATAGAGAAACATTTAGGAGGCGTTCTAATAGCTTATGTGTACTAAGGAAAGTTGGGTGTGAGAATGACCAAAGCTGTACATCTGATAGAAGAAATCACTATTCCAGAGAACGTGAAGGTTGAGGTTAACGGGAAGGTAGTCAAGGTTTCAGGACCCAAAGGAGAGCTTGTTAGAAGCTTTGATTATGCAAAGGACATCGACATAAAAGTTGAAAATGGTAAGATAATTCTTGAAACATATTTCGCTGATAGGAAGAAGAAAGCATTATTTTACAGTATTATCGCTCACCTAAACAATATGATAATAGGTGTTACAAAAGGCTGGAGGTACAAGTTGAAAATAATAACCTCACACTTTCCAGTCACAGTTAAGGTTGTAGGAGGCGAAGTAGTAATAGAGAACTTCTTAGGCGAAAAAGCTCCTAGGAGGGCGAAGATTCTAGAAGGTGTTAATGTAAAAGTTGAGGGCAAAGACGTAATTGTAGAGGGAATAGACATAGAGAAAGTTGCCCAAACAGCAGCAAATATAGAGCTTGCCACAAAAGTTAAAGATAAAGATAGGAGGGTATTTGTTGACGGTATTTACATATATGAGAAGGGTGCGGCAGAATGACAATGGAAGCTCGTGGTACTGAGGATATTAAGGCTCTAATGCAGAAGCGAATGGAGGTCTTGAAAAAGTTACGTGAACGGCGAAAAATGTTGCAAAAACTGAGGATTAAAGCAAAGAAGCCAGAATTTCTACGCTGGCTATGGTGGAAGTTTGCAAAGTTTGAGAATAACTTGAAATGGAAGAGGCCTAGAGGAAAGGACAATCCTGTAAGGCTCGCTCTAAAGGGTTACCCACCAAAAGCATCAATAGGTTATGGAACACCTGAAGAGCTAAAGAATCTGCATCCAACAGGTTTGTTGCCTGTTATTGTTAGGAATACCAAAGAATTGGAAAGGCTGGATCCGACAAAGCATATAATATACATAGCATCTGAGGTAGGCTTAAAAAAGAAACTTGAGATATTACGGACAGCTAAGTCTAAAGGGTTTAGAGTAGCAAATGCATAAAGGGTGTTGCTAAAATGGATTTCAGCTATCAAAGAAGGCTGGCCGCAGAAATATTGGGTGTAGGCGAAAACAGGATCAGGTTTGATCCTGCAGCGCTTGATAAAGTGGAAGCAGCTATTACAAGGGAAGAGGTAAAGAAGCTCATTGATGAGGGAATCATTTACGCGGTTCAAGAGAGAAGGAATTCAAGGGGTCGAATAAGGGAATTTCATGAAGAACGTAAAGAGGGTAGGCATAGAGGTTATGGAAGAAGAAAAGGTGAGAAAGGGGCTAGGGCTGATCCTAAGACGCAGTGGATGAATAGAATAAGAAAGCTTAGGGCATTCTTAAAATGGTTACGTGATCATGGAATTATAGATAGAAGAACGTATAGGATGCTCTATAGAAAAGCAAAGGGAGGTGCATTTGATAGTTTAGTTTCTCTTAAGAGATATATGAAGGAGCATGGGCTACTTCCGCAGGATTATAAGTAGGTGATGAATAGGTTATGGCGCGAGGTCCTAGCTATAAAGTTCCCAGAAAGAGAAGGTTATTAGGTAAGACAAATTATTACATGCGTTACAAACTACTTAAACGACATAAACACATAGTACTTGTAATAAGAAAGACGAATAAGTACGTGATTGCTCAGTTCATATATCCAACAGCTATAGGAGACTTCACATTAGTTGCCGCACATAGTAGGGAGCTTGTAAAGCTATTTGGTTGGAAAGCTGGTACAAAGAATACGCCTGCAGCATACCTAGTAGGATTATTAGCTGGTTTAAGAGCTCGAAAAATGGGCATAAAGTATGCTATTCCATATATTGGGTTGCACAGGCCCGTCAAAGGATCAAAGATTTTTGCAGTAATTAAAGGGGTGCTAGATGCGGGGGTAGAGGTTCCTGTTGATAGGGAGATGCTACCTGATGATAATAGAATAAAAGGTGTTACAATAGCAGAATACGCAAAAATGCTAAGTGAACAGAATCCAGATAAGTTCAGGAGGCAGTTCTCAGCACTACTGGCTCAAGGGTTTGATCCTAGGAACATGGTTGAACACTTTGAACAGGTTAAAAATCTTATTCTACAGGTATACTCAAATATTCCAGAGAGTAAGGAGGCAGAGAATGTGATTGAGCAGTTACCTAGGTGAAATTAAGTGGGGTGGTTTGGATGAGTAGCAGTATAAATATTGAGGAGTGGACGCCTAGAACAAGAGTTGGATGGATGGTAAAGGAGGGCAAAATAACATCAATAGATCAAATATTCGCATTAAACTTGCCTATCATGGAACCTGAGATTGTCGACATTTTACTGCCTAACCTGAAGTATGAGGTATTAGATGTTGTGTTGGTTCAAAAAATGACTGATGCTGGTAGGATATCTAGGTTTAGGGTTGTTGTAGCAGCTGGAAATGAGAATGGGTATGTAGGGGTTGGAGTGGGTAAAGCAAAGCAACTTAGAACAGCGATTGAGAAAGCCCTTATCGATGCAAAGCTCAATATTGTTCCGGTAAGGAGAGGTTGTGGTAGCTGGGAATGCAACTGTAAAGAACCTCATTCTGTGCCATTTAGGGTTAAAGGAAAGAGTGGTAGCGTTGAAATAGTTCTAATTCCAGCACCTCTAGGTACGGGTCTTGTAGCAGGTGATACGGCAAAGGCCATTCTCAGGCTAGCAGGGATAAGGGATGTATGGACCTTTACTAGAGGCGAGACAAGAACAACAATAAACTTTGCAAAAGCAGTTTATAACGCACTTAAGAACACAAATAAGCTTGTAACGCCAGCTGATTGGGGTAAGAAGGCATGGGAGTAGAGAAATTAAAGTCTATAGAAGGTAAAGAACAGGAGATTACACAACAGGCACCAGTATATGCAGTGATCAGGATAAGAGGAATGGTAGGAGTACCATATGATGTTGCGTACACATTAAGATTGCTAAGGCTTACGAGGAAGTTTCATTGTGTTATATATCCTGCAACCCCATCAGTAATAGGAATGCTAGAAAAAGCTAAGGATTGGATAACATGGGGAGAGATAGATTATGAAACACTTGTTGAGTTACTTAAGAAGAGGGGGCGGATTAGAGGAAATAAACCATTAACAGATGAATATGTACAAAAGGTGCTAGGGCTTTCAGGGATAGAGGATCTAGCCAGAAAGATACTAGAAGGCAAGCTAGTATTTCACAAGCTTGAGGATTACGGAATTAAGCCGGTGTTTAGACTTCATCCACCAAAGAAAGGATTTAAAGGTAGCATCAAGAAACCCTATAAGGATGGAGGTGAATTAGGTTATAGAGGTAAAGCAATAAATGAGCTCTTAAAGAGGATGATATGATATGGTTGTGCGTAGAGAGAAAAAAAGTAGGAAAATGCATGGCTACAGAAACAGGGGTTGGGGTAGTATAGGTCAGCATAGGAAGTCAGGATCACGAGGAGGTAGAGGTGCAGCAGGTTTCCACAAACATAAGTGGACTTGGGTTCTGAAGTACTTCAGAGACTGGTTTGGCAAAGAAGGCTTCCTTCCAAGAAGGAGCAGAACAGAATACAAAACAATAAACTTAGATCAATTAAATGAGATTGTAAAGAAAATGATGCAATCAGGTTCAGCTGTGATGGAGGATGGAAGGGTTGTTGTTAATCTGGCTTCAATGGGGATAAATAAGTTGCTTGGCAATGGTAGGATAGAATACCCAGTGAAAGTCATAGTATTCAGTTGTTCAGAGAAAGCAAGAGAAAAGATAGAAAAAGCTGGTGGTATAGTACAAACCCTCTCTCCCATTGCTTCACAAAGTAGCTAAATTTATTAATTTTGCGTCCTTTTGCAATAGAGTTTTCTCTGTCAAATTTGCAGTGAGCTTTTATTTCCTTTACTAAGGGAAGTTTTAGTGTACAAGTAGTATTTGACAAGCTTGGGGCCTAAAATGAGGTTCATGAATATTTTAGCAATGTTAGGCAAGGTAGTACCATCAGCTCCTAAACCTGTGAAAAAAGTTCCTCTAGGTAGGAGAATCATCTACACAATACTTGCTGCAATAGCTTACATTATGTTAGCGTCTACACCTCTCTATGGTATTGAACTTGGAAGGCAAGGAGCGTTTGGAGCGTCGCCATTGCTAAGCATAATGCTTGCAATGCAATCCGGTACCTTTGCACAACTTGGAATAGGTCCTATAGTTACAGCAGGTTTAATTCTACAAATACTTGCCGGAGCAAAACTTATAGATGTTGACTTTAATGACCCTGAGGATAGGGCTCAGTTTACGCTGGCAACTAAAGGGTTGGCAATTATACTTGCCGTTGTGGAAGCTACAGGCTTTGTTGTTAGTGGAACTTATTGGACTATTCCACAAGCCGTTCCACTATGGATTAAGGTTGCTGTTGTAATTCAGCTGACGTGGGGGGCATTGGTGCTGATAATGTTGGATGAAGCTATTCAAAAGGGCTGGGGTCTTGGTAGCGGAGTAAGTCTTTTCATTTTACTAGGTGTTTCGTGGAGGTTCTTCGGCGATTTGCTGACTACAGAAAAGGTTGGAAATGTTACATTTGGTCTAATACCATACATTATCGACTCCATATCTACGGGTCAGTTTAATTTCTGGGACGTCTTCATAGGAAGATTGCGTGGCGGTTACCCAACTATTGTAGGGCTTATAGTGACAATAGCCCTAATGCTTATTATAGCATACTTAACAGTTGCAAGAATAAACATACCAATTGTTATTAGCAGATATGGAGGTCTAAAGACTAAGGTACCGCTTCAGCTACTCTATGTATCAAATATACCTGTTCTGCTTACAGGTATTGTTATATCAGATATACTGCTATTCCTAAACTTACTTCAAGGCTATATAGGTGCGAATACTGTTCTTACAATACGCGCCTACCTATCGCCACCAACAATATTCAGTTTTATTGATAGACCATGGCAAGCCCTAGTGTACATTGTTATGTTCTTAGCGATGTGCGTGTTATTTGGTATTCTGTGGGTTGAAATAGCGGGTCTAAACCCCGAGGCCCAAGCAGAAAACCTCATAAATGCTGGTCTTGAGATACCTGGTATGAGAAAGAACCCAAGAGCGCTAGCATCATATTTAGCAAGGTATATCTATCCACTTACAGCATTTAGTTCTCTCGTTGTAGCTATAATTGCCTTGGTAGGAGACTTATTTGGAAGTTTTGGTACAGGTGTAGGAATACTACTTGCTGTAGGCATACTCTATAACTACTATCAGATACTAGTATATGAGCAAGCCATTGAAGCATATCCACTGCTTAGGAGGCTCGTAGGCGAGTAACGAATGAATACTGTAATAATGCTGGCAATTGTGGTAAGTATTAGCACCAATATTTTAGCGCTTTATGGTGTTTCAAGCATTGTTCAACGATTCAAAGCTCTGCAAAATGATGTACGAATAGATAGGTCACTAAGAAAGGCCTACATAAGCAGAAAGAAGCGTGAAGCTGTAGCAACGCAAGTACGTAAGATTAGGGGGCAGATCTCAAAATTAACGCTATTTCACTTCCTAATACCTTTTTCAGCATATATACTGACGCTAGTTCTCTACATGATATTTTCAATAATTATCTTTAAGGAATATGTAATGTACGTCTATATGTATGATCTTTGCTTAGCTCCTATCCCCATCGCCTACCCATTTAATAATATATGCACAGTTTCGATAATGTGGATAAACTTCCTGGTTTTTATTATATTCTTCCCACTCTATGATTACTTAACTAAGAAATATCTTGGCGAATAGATTTTTGTAGGTAAGGTCCGCCAACTAGAGTAAGCTTATAAGCAAACAGCAAAAAGAAGTGATTTGAAACTATTACAGTTACAGACAATGATAAGAGGTTGTCGATGCTATGGTTAGACCCATGCAAAGATCGAGATCTTTAAAAAGAGTCTACAGAAGAACACCAGGAGGTAAGACAGTAGTGCACTATGAAAGAAGAAAGAGAACCCCAATGAGATGTGCACGATGCGGCACTATCCTGTTTGGCGTTCCAACAACAGATGAACTTAGAAGAAGCTTACCAAAATCCTCAAAACGCCCTGAGAGAATATTTGGCGGATTCCTTTGTGCTCGTTGCTTAAGGGAGGTACTAAAGCAAGTGGTGAGAGAATCTGTGTCTCGATAAGGTAGTCATAGCTATTGGGGGACCTTCTGGCAGCGGAAAGACTACAGTGGCAAAGCTTCTTGCGCAAAAGCTTGGGCTTCGTCATGTATCTGTTGGGCAACTCTTTAGAAGAATTGCTGAAGAAAGAGGCTTAACATTAGCTCAGTTATCAGAACTAGCAGAGAGGGATCCAACTATAGATCTAATGCTTGATAATCTTGCTAGAAAGGAAGCTGAGAAAGGTGCTGTTGTAATAGACGGTCATGTAGCGCCATGGCTTTTAAAAGATGTGGCAACTCTGCGCATAGCAATAGTTGCCAGCTTTGAAACGCGTATTAAGCGACTTGCTCAAAGAGATGGTAAACCCATAGAGGAGGTCAAGAAAGAAACATTACAGAGGGAAGAATCAGAGCGCAGAAGGTATCTAAGGCTCTACAATATCGATATATCAAACTTCTCTGAGTTTGACCTTGTGATTAACAGTGAAAGATTTTCGCCAGATGATATAGTTGAGATAATATTGAAAGCGCTTGAAGCAATATGTAAAGGCAGGAAATAAATGCGGTAAGTAGACGATAAATTGATGCAGTGTTATCTGGAATCAAAGGTGGTAACTAAATGTTAAAATCGGCTTCAAAGATTTTAGAAGCTTTATCAATGCTCGTACCCCTAGTTATTGTAAGTATAGTAATACTTCGCTTTAAAGATTTGCTCTTCAGTGCATTTATGAAAATGAATTTGGGTTTTGCTTCGTTTCTTATATCCTTTGTGGCATCACTTTCAATAGTTCCAATACCGAGTACATACATACTTTTTTCTTTAGTAGCATTAAATAAAGGGCTTTCATATAGATTGGTAGTAGTTATGGCATTAACTGGAGGATTAGGGGCAGCATTAGGAGAAGCCGTGGCTTGGATTATAGGAAAGGCAAGTGGCAAGGTACTGGAAAACACAGTGTATATGGAGCGTATCTCTGCGTTAATAAAGCTTATTAATATGTGGGGGTATGGGGCTGTAGCATTACTTGTATTTATTTTTGCATTTACTATGCTACCGGATAAGATAATTTATTTACCTCTTGGTATGATGGGGTATAGTTTATGGAAAATACTGCCCATCACTATTCTAGGCAAAATACTCATGTTACTTGTAGTACTTACTGCAGGCAAAGTTATGGGTGATATTTTAGAGGAGCATCCAATACTCAGCACAGAAATCACATTCCTAATTATGATAGCTCTACTAGTAGTTGTTATGCTTTTACTTATTACGATAGACTGGAGCACAATAGTTTTACGTATCATTGAGAGAAGAAGTGCTAAGGCAAAATAAAACCTTATTACAGCATTGAGTAATCTAGTTTTTACAATTCAAGGGCCCGTAGCTCAGCCAGGATTAGAGCGCCGGCCTCCGGAGCCGGTGGTCCGGGGTTCAAATCCCCGCGGGCCCGCCATTTCCATATACATTTTCAATTCTTGAGAGCAGAAGAATATTATTATATCTTCTCTTATTTAATATTGGCGCCGGGGGCGGGATTTGAACCCGCGCGGGGATTACCCCCACCGGCTCTCCAGGCCGGCCCCTTAGACCGCTCGGGCACCCCGGCGCTTAGCAATTTTTACAGTACACAAATCTTTAGAGTATTTTGTGCTTTATATTTCTAACGTTAAATTAGTTTTCTTGAAAATAGTAGTCTGTATCCTTTTTTTGCTACCTTTATTTCTACATTTCCAAATACCTCTTGCATAAGTTTCTTAGCTTTTTCATAACCCTTTCTCATAACTAGTTGTAGTGTGCCATTAGGCTTTAGATGCTGCGGAGCCTCCCTTATTATTCTCTCTACTATTTGAAGCCCTGCCACTGGTGGTGGACTACTATATATAGCGTCGAAGGTGAGTCCTTTTACAGCATCGTATAGGTCTCCTTGCAATACTATTACTCTACTAGGATCCAGACCATTTCTTAAAACGTTTCTCTTGGCTAATCTTGTAGCCTCGCTATTGATATCAACCATATATACAATTAATTTAGGGTTTAGCTTCGCTATTGTTATTCCTATTGCTCCATATCCGCAACCAATATCAAGTACCATACCTTCAGATGGTATCTCAACGTGCTCTAGCAGCAGCTTTATTCCAAAGTCAATTCTTTTATATGAGAATATGCCTGGGGCAACTTCAAATTCTACAGTAACACCTCTAATAAAATCTGATATAAGGAGATACTGAGACTCTCTCTTGCGTGATTGTTTATGGTGGTACTCATTGACCACTTTGAGATTCCTTCTCAGCTTTCTTCCACAAAGGTGGATAAATACCGCGATCCATTACTACACGCTCAATTCTTACAGCTATGCCTTTTACATTTTTCGCAATCTCTTCTGCGCTCATCTCACTTTTACCCACAGCAACAAGCTCACCCTTTAGAGTAAATATTGCGACTCTATCCCCCTTCTTTATGTCATTAGAGAGGGCAGCGATACCTGGTATAGCTAATTGTGCGCCATGAGCAACAGCATCAACTGCAGAGTCCTTGATTATTACCTTTGGCAGGTTTGCAACTATGTATTCACCAGGTAAGATAACCCTACGTAATAACGTGTCGTCACCGTAATTTTTCCACAAATACGTTGCTTCGCTAACCTCATGTAACGTTACTATGGGCAGGCTTTCTCTAATATGTGCAACAGCTGTTCTTCGCAGTTCCCTCATATGTGCTTCCACACCAAGTATTAAGCCGATGTCGTGACACAGTTTTCTTATGTATGTACCAGACTCACATCTAACCCTAAACAGTACGTGCCTACCTACAATCTCAAGAAGCTCTATCTCATAAATCTCTTTAACTCTTAAAGACCTCTTTACAGAGGATCTCAAAGGAGGCCTTTGAAATATCTTACCCACGAACATCTGCATTACTTGACGAAGCTTCTCTACATCTACTTCAGCGTGCAGCTCCATAAGTGCAACATATTCCTTGTAAGAGTGCATCAACAGCCCTATTACTCTTGTAGCCTTCTCCAGTGCTATTGGAAGTACTCCTGTTACCTTTGGATATCCCCACCCTAACCACCTTAATAAGGTGGTTAGGGTTCTAGGGTGCCTCCATGTCCAGCCTTCTTAACATTAAGTATTTTCTTAACCCATGCAACAACTTCGTGACTTGTAGGACCAGGCGGTTTATCTAGAGGTATAAATCCATACTGAATATATACATCAATAGGCCTTTCAAATGGATAAAAACCATATTTAGGATCAGTAGGTTCCTCAGACTTAATGAGATACTCTGATTTTCGCCCTGCCAATTCATCCAATTTTCTTATGAAATCAAATCCTTTCCTATCTAAACTCATTAGTAAAGCCCTATTACTTAATTCTAGTTCCACAAATTAAGTGTTATGTTAAATATTCAAAACAAGATGATAAAACAACTTTATTGTTTAACAAGCAATGCTGGCGTTAGCTTTACCTTTATTCTTTCCTTCATAAACTCAGTTAATCCTGCTTGCTCTATTGCTTTCAAAACCTCTTCGTCTGAAGCACCTTTAGGGATCTCAATTTTTTTATCCAATACCTCTAGGTGATTAATATTACATCTCCTTCTCTTCACACCAGTTAGGCTTTTAGGACCCGTTACCAACACAAAATTCTCATCTATGATATCCACTATTACACACTTTCGACCTGCTTCTCTACCAGCGATTTTCACACATATTCTTCCCACTTCTATTGCAGGCACAGACATCACCTTTCTCTTTCGCAAATACCTAGTAAAAATGATTGGGTTTTTAAGCTAATGCACTACTGCCTTATTTATTAGGCGAGGGCGAATCGCTTAGATGCAGGAGGTCTGCACAATGGTTCGGGTCAAAGTAAAACTGTTTTCACTATATAGAGATTTATTTAAATCTTCAGAGCTCGAACTTGAGGTAGATGGTGAGGAGATCAAGGTTAGTGATGTAATAAAGACTTTAACATCGCTTAACACAAGGTTTGAACGGGTTCTTGAACGTTTTCCTCCAGTGATACTAGTTAGAGGTCTTCCAGTAAAGGAAGAGGATAAAGTTAAAGATGGTGACGAGGTTGTGTTCCTACCTCCAGCTTCTGGTGGTTTAATGCACAAGTTAAGCTAAGAATAGTTAATCTGTGTAACTAATTTTTACAGACATATTGAGTGATGAAATGTAGCAAATCTGATGAGATGATGTGGGGCTCTAACCTGATTTTATTTTCTCAATGCAATACTTAATCTTTATCCAGGTATTATGAAGATCCTCAGGTATCACCTTAGCTCCCGCAATAACAGGCATGAAATTGGTATCGCCATTCCATCGAGGAACTATGTGCACATGCAGATGGGATTCTATACCTGCTCCAGCGGCTCGACCTATATTTACACCTATATTGATACCATCAGGCTTGTAGCACTCCCTAATAGCCTTAACTATTAAGGTTACAGTTTTTGATAGATCTAGAAGCTCTTCGTCAGATAAAAGCTCTATTGATGGTACATGCCTTATAGGAGCAACCATTACATGACCACTATTGTAAGGATACTTATTAAGCATGGCAATACTATAACGAGATCTATAAACAACAAATTGATTTTCATCAGTATTTTTAACAGCTTTGCAGAAGATGCACTCTTCGACATGAGGATTCTTTAAATATGACTCTCTCCAGGGTGCCCACAGCACCTTCATGGATGTAGCACCAGTATATACCATTCTACTCTTTGTCCATATTTTCAGGCTTTATACTTTTAATCTAAGCCCCTATTAAGTCTCTATTATAGTTATCAGATGCAATATACTTTATTTGCTTTATTGTACTTAGCTCAAGCACAATAAGGCATGAGCATCATGTATACAGCTACGTATACAAATAAGGCTATAGAAAAAAATGTTATCATTGGAAGACCCCACGAAGCAACTATTATCATATCCTTAGGAAGGGTCTGCAACTTCTTTTTCCACTCTTCATCATCCTCATAAATGTTAAAAGAAAGCCTATCAATAAGTCCTGGTATGTATATAGGATAATAGAATTTCTTACTCATATAATCTTCAACGGTCATAACTCTATAAAACAACAATACAAGTGTCTTTTTCGTTTTAGGAAGCTTTAATAATGATATGTACCTTACATTGCTTACAAAATTAAGTATCATTAGCAATACCAGTGTAAGTGAATAAATAATCAATATGTGGAGAAGTGGTGGAAGAATAAAGAATAGGTAAGCTATTTTGCTGAAATAAGCGTAGGCATTAATGTAAGGTAAAAATCTGTTGAAAGGGTAAAGAACATAAAGCGTTAGTGTGGCAAAGAAGTCTGCCCCACCCATCAATTTTAAGACAAAAACAATTATTCCTACGATTATCACAATCAATGTAGATAACAGTATTTGCAGAATTACGAGATTTATTATCATGTTAAGAGCACTTGCATATGCTATGTAATAAGTAATATCCGTTGCAAAACCTATTAATATTGGTGGAATCCACAATTTTACAGGAATTTCCCTATACCTCCAATCTAAAAATGCAGCAATGGCAAATACTACTACTGCTACTATTGCATTAATAATCTCTATTGGTTGCAAAATGTTGCAATACATTGATGCACACATAATGTTAAGTGATTTAAGGGATCTAGATAGGCTTCATAATGTAATACTTTGCATTTGTTACTCAGGATCCCTTATTCCAACGTCAGTAATTACAAAGACTGCTTCGCTTTCTGGTAAGTGTGGTGCATCAACAATTCTAGCAATTCTTCTATTGCCTCTACTCTTTTTCAGTTGCACTCTTATGCCTGGTGCATGGTGTAAGACGTGTCCTCCTATAGGCATTGTTGGATCGCCGTAAAATACGTCAGGTCTTGCCATAACCTGATTGGTTACCACAACAGCGACATTATAAAGCTCTGCTAATGATATTAATTGATGGAGGTGCCTGTTCAGTTTTTGCTGTCTTGCCGCCAAGTTCTCTCTACCAGGATACTCAGCTCTAAAGTGTCCTGTCACTGAGTCCACTACAACAAGTCCTATATTTTCTTTCGGTATAAGATCTTTAAGTTCTTCAACAACTGCCATCTGATGATCGCTGTTTATAGCTCTAACGTAGAATATGTTCTCCATGACCTTGTCTGGCTCAAGCCCTACGCCCCTAGCCATCGCTTCAATTCTTTCCCATCTAAAAGTCCCTTCAGTGTCTATATACACAGCCTTTTTACCTAAACCTCCTTTCTCTGGAGGTAACTGAACGTTAACTGCAAGCTGATGGCAAAGCTGTGTTTTGCCACTACCAAACTCCCCAAAGAACTCTGTCACAGTTTTTACCTCTACTCCCCCTCCAAGCAAACTATCTAAATTCCTACTTCCTGTTGTTATCTTTGGCAAACTAGCTCTCTCTTTCTTCAGCTCTAATGCTGTCTTAAACCCTAAGCCAAGTGCAGCTCTTGCTTGTGCTACAAGCTTCTGAAGTGTTGGAAGAGGAATTGCCAGGTTCTGGCTAAGTTCATAAGGATTTGCTGCTGCCAGTGCTTCAATTGTTGTTATACCCACCTCTTGCAATTTCTTGAGTATTGTAGACGAAATACCTAATTCCTCTAAGCTCTTGATTTTCTTCTCTTGTTCACTCATCAGTTTCACCTACTTGTTACCACACTACATTTGTTCTCTAAGAGTTAATATATCGTTGTACTGCTTACTGAAACTTTCGCTGTGCAGCAATACTATGAAAGAAGCACTAGTTTTATCAAAATCTTTGGTAAAAGCATTTAAACACTTTCCAAGTTTAACTGGTGGTTTGAGGAAAAGAGTTATTTTGTGTACAAAAACAAAGTAAAGGTACGAAATGTGGTAAAGCAGTTGATGGTGGGCTAGTTAATGAGGCTTCTATTAATTCATGCGAATGAGTTTTGGTATAAGGTGCGGGAAAGAGCTGTCGATGAAGCAGACGAAGTTACTGCTGACAATGCTGAGAAATCCTTTAAAAATGTTCTTGTTGTTTTTACAACAGTTGAAGAAGCAGATGAGCAAAACGTTGATGAAGTAGTGAGAAACGCTGTTGATGAAGTAGTACAGGTATTTAGGAATGTGAATGCTAAATATGTTCTTGTTTATCCATATGCGCATCTTTCGTCATCATTAGCTCATCCTAAAGCTGCAATGGGTATTCTTGAAAAGTTTAGACAAGAACTTGCTAAAGTATTGGGCGAGAACATTGTTTATAGAGCTCCTTTTGGATGGTATAAAGAATTCAAGCTTCATTGCTTTGGACATCCATTAAGTGAGTTATCTAAGCAAATTACAGCTACAAGTAAGGCAAGAGGTAGAATTATTGAAAAGAAATACTTCATACTAACGCCTGATGGCAAACTTGTGAAACCAGAAGAATACAACTATACTGATGAGGAGTTTAGAGTTCTCGTAGAGAAGGAGGTGTTTAAGAAGGAGCTTGAAGGAGGGCAGGGCAGAGTTTACCAATATTTAAGAAAATTTGGGTTTGAGTGGGAAGAGCTATCAGATAAAGGACACATGAGGTATGAGCCTCACGCTACAGTAATGTTGGAAGCGGTTACACAGTATTCGTGGCGCGTTGCAAGCTCGCTTGGCATTCCTGTATTTAGAGTGAGAGGCACCAATATGTTTAACCTTAAAGCAGAGCCCATAAGGCGTCATGCCGAGTTATTTGGGGAAAGAATGTATGAGGTTAGAATGGATGAGGACAAGTTCATATTACGCTTTGCAGCATGTTACCAGCAGTTCGCAATACTTAAGGACTGGGTTCTAAGCTATAAGGATTTGCCACTTGGAATGTTTGAAGTCGCAGATAGTTATAGATATGAGCAAAGCGGCGAACTTGTGCTGGGGTTTAGGTTAAGGAAATTCTTTATGCCAGATCTTCACATACTCACTAGAGACTTGGAAGAAGCAAAAAAGATTGCTTTGAAAGTAAGGGAGAAGATTGTTGAAGAAGCAAAGAAAGTGGGGCGCGAATACCTGGCAATATATAACGTAACTGAGGATTTCTTGAATACACACTTTGATTATATAGTGGAGCTCGTAAAACAGGAAGGCAGGCCAGTTCTACTAACAGTTTACCCTGCAGGAATATACTACTGGGTGATAAATGTAGAGTACATTATAGTTGACGAGCTCAGAAGGCCGCGAGAAATTGCGACGTGGCAAATTGATGTGGGTAATGCAATGAGATTTGGGATAAAGTATGTTGATGAAAACGGCTCTGAAAAATATCCTGTGATAATACATACAGCAATTACAGGCTCTATTGAGAGATACATATACATGGTTTTCGATACAATAGCACAGAACGAGAAAAATGGCATTCCACCATCGTTACCTCTATGGCTTTCACCAATACAGGTTAGGATTATTCCAGTATCCCCAGAGCACTTAGACTATGCTTTAAAGGTTGCTCAAGCATTAATTGAGAAAGGTTTTAGGGTTGACGTTGATGATCGTAATGAGAGTTTAGGCAAAAAGATTAGGGATGCAGGTGTAGAGTGGATACCATACGTAGTTGTTGTCGGCGAACGTGAAGTTAAAACAAACACAATTAATGTGAGGATTCGAAGGGAAGGAGTGCAGAAATCTATGACCATAAACGAGTTTATAGAACTCTTAGAGAAAGAAATGCAAGGATATCCAAAGGTCGACTCAGCACTACCACTGCTTGTGAGCAAGAGACCTACATTGCCCTATCTTCGTCAATTAGCAGAGTCTTAATAGATTCAGAGCCTTAAGGTGATGATCTGTCGCCCATTCTGATCTTATGATGATATGAACCTCCTCTGATCTTATAGGTATGAGAGACAATGATTGTTGTTAAGGTTCCTTTAAAAATAACGCTTTTTGGAGAGTATGCTGTAGTATTCAGGAAGCCTGCTATTGCAGCAACGTTACCCGTGTACATGTCATTCAAAGTTACACCAAACAATGACGGATTATTGCATATAAAGTCCTCAACTCTCTTAGGAAAACTTTACATGGTATCAATAGATAGAACATCATTAAAAGTTATCAATAGTTATGTGGAGGAGGCAGAGGTTTTAAAGTTTCTACGATACGTATTGAAAGCATTAGAGCTATGTGAAGCCGAGATCAGGCCAGGCTCTAAAAAAGGGCTCTATATAGAGATGGAAAGCCCTGTTCCAGCAGGTGTGGGGTTAGGCAGTTCAGCAGCAGTATCTGTAGCTACGGTATCAGCATGCCTGGCAACGTACACTAGTAGTACAGAAGTTGATAGGAACCTTATAGCAAGGATTGCTTGGAGAACAGAACAGGAAGTACAAGGAGCTGCAAGTCCTATGGATACGTACACAATAACATTTGGTGGTCTTAGATACATAGAACCTTCAGTTCCTTTTGCTGAGGAGATCAAAACACAGCAAAAACTTCCAGTTCTAGTAGGGTATGTGCCAAAGAAAGCGACAACAGCTGAGCTAGTAAATGATGTTAAAAGAAAGGGAGCAATAGTTCCTGAAATATTTAATGCTATTATGGATACCATAGGGCTCATAGTAAATAATGCAAAGCAAGCAATATTAAAAAATGATTTAGAAATGCTCGGCATCTTAATGAATATGAATCACGGGCTTCTTGAAGCATTAAATGTTGTTTCAGTTGAACACAGTATGATTGTTAAAGCACTTAGGGCTGTAGGTGCATTAGGTGCAAAAACCTCTGGTGCTGGTGGGGGTGGTGCTTTTGTGGCTCTGGCAAGGAGTCATTTTGAGATACCAATGCTAAGCAAAGTGGCAGAGGCTTTTAATGCAAAGATAATCGCATCTGAAATAGGATCTTCAGGTGTAATGATAGCAATCAGCTGAAGTGATTAAAATAATGTCCTACATTCTGTTATCGGATGCTATAGAGCATCTATTTAAGTTCAAGAAGCTAGAGCAGTTTATCTTAAATACGTTAAAGCCTCGCGATAAGCAGGCGTTAGTCAGGATTGTAGAGGAAGGGATAAAGAGAGGGTGCTTAAGGATTGAAGGAACAGAAATCATACTTCAAGATCCTGTAGAATTACTGATACTTCTAGAAGAGATGCTTATACAAGTGAATTATGAACAGCTTGCGAGGTATATAGAGTGGAGCTCTTTTGAGAAATACATTGCAGAAAAATTAAGGCTGTTTGGTCTAGACTATGCATCAGGATACAAACATGATAGAATTTCAAAGTTTCAAATAGACGTACTAGCTCTAGATTCTGTACGAAAAATAGGTTTTGTTATTGAGTGCAAGCACTGGAAAAGAAGTATAAAGGAATCGCAACTATACCAGATTGTGACGGAGCACCTACAAAGAGTTGAAAAACTTTTAAAAAACTGTGAGTGGGTAGCTTCAAGCATTCCGCTTCTTCGTAAGGTTAAGTACATAGTCCCAGCAATTCTGACGCTTTATGAATCAGAGATCAAAATTGTTATGAACGTCCCCATAATCTCCTTAAGAACCTTTACAGAGTTTTTCTCAAACATTGATGTATATTTAGACCTTTTAAATGCTATGAAGTATGAAAACAGATGCTTTAGTGAATGAAAAGGCACCACTACTTATAGAATATTATGGATGCGTAACCCACAACAATGTCTTCCTCTCCTGTAACCTCGGCTGAGTTATAGTACTTCAGAAGCTTTGCTCTTCCATTAACAAGACGAGTATACTCCATAGCTATGGCTATTGCACCAAAGCCACATACAGTTCCATTATATTTCCTTATAAGTGAAAGGAATTTTCGAGTATCAAGTTCTACAATTGCATTTATATACTCCAGGTCAAGCTTCTTCACATTAGCTGCAATATTTGATGTGAATAGTATGTAATCGTATACATAGCCGTGATGAGTAAAGTCGGAAGATGCTATGATTATCACATCTTTATTTAAGGATGTAGATACAGAGTGAATGGCTCTAGCAAATTCTGTTGCCTCTCTTTCGTCAACAGTCTTTACAACTATAGGGACAATTTTTATCTGATTACCATATACATACTGTAGGAAAGGTAATTGCACCTCTATCGAATGTTCTCTTATGTGTGCAAGTGCATCATCATCCAAAATGGGGTACTCCTTCTTTAACCTATCTATGAATTCTAGATCCACTCCTATGCTACCTAATGGCGTTGCCCACTCTTTAAAGTATGTCGAAGTAGTTATATTTCCTCCGAAACCTGTATGGTTCGTACCTATAATAACAACAGTTTCGACTTTAGGTTTATTCTCTGCAATCTCCTTGTAAAGCCAAGCTGCGCAAGCACCAGAATAGCTATAACCTGCGTGAGGTGCTATACCCCCTATTACTTGGATTGATGGTACCTTCTTTTTTGGTACATCGCCAGGTCCAAACTTAGTATCCTTAAATGCTTTTTCAAGTTCTCTTAGAAGTTCATCTCGTTTAAATGGGTAAAACCCCCACAGCGCTGCTTGTGGTTCTCGAACAGTTGTGTTGCTCATCTCTACTCGCCTCTATAACCCTTTATTTAAAGTGTGGCAAGTATATTTAAATCCTCTTCTTTCAAGCACAGCTTAGTTGCTTCAGTGTCTTCAACTACATGAGCTATGTTCTCGCTCTTTGTTAATGCAACTACATTAGGTCTTGAAGCTAGATATGATAGAGCTACTTGTGCAGGCGTTGCATTATACTTGCCCGCAATTTGAAGTATCGTAGGATGTTTTAACACATTGCCACGTTCAAGAGCTGTGCATGCTAATATCGTTATTCTATTCTCAGATGTAAACGGAATTAAATCTTTCTCAATCCTTCTATTTAATACGTTATACCTGCTTTGCACCATACTTATTTCATACTTACGCAAAAAACTCATAATCGATACTATATCCTTTAACTTAAAGTCGCCTAACCCAATATATCTTGCAAGTTCTTTATCAACAATAGCTTCCAAAACCTTTGCCAGCGTTTCTAGAGATGTAAACTCAGGGTACCCCGCAGGCATTATGACGTCAACATATGTTACACCCATTCGTCGTAGCCTTTGCTCCACTTTAAATATAGATGATTGCGGATCGGTTAGCAAGGTAGGATCAGCTCTAAATACTATAAAAACTTCCTCTCTCTTCACCTTGCTAATAACTCTTCTAATAAGATCCATCGCTAATCCATATGCGTAAAGATCAGATACTTCTATTAGACTTGCACCAAGCTCTATAGCCTTTAATAACGCTCTTTCAGCACTAACAAAATCCTTGATATTATATGTTCCGAAGCCTATAGATGGAATCTTCTCTCCAGTTTTTCCTAGAACTTTTTTCTCTGAGCAAGTTTGATTCTGGTGCAACATGTTTTATCACCAGTTATGAACTATGAATTGCAGTTTGGTGATTAACATCTTCTAAAATTACATTATCCTCCTAAAGCGAGTGGATAAATCTCTATTTGATTGCAATCTCTAGGAATTGGGTCATCTAAATAAAGCATGGTGTTATTGCAAACAACTAGGATTTCTGAAACATCAATATCAAACTTTATTTTTGTAGCCAGTAAGTTGATAATTCTTCTAATGCTATCCCCTTCACCAGCTTCAATTTCTACTACATCTCTTGTTATTCCTCTAAATCCCTTAATCCTAATTGTAATTTTCTTACCTTGGCTCATAACATCTCAACGCTGTTTTCCCTTAATGTATAATACTATTCAAAAATTGGTTAACTAAATTAATAATATCGTTGTAGCTCAGCCTACGCGGATTATCGACTAAGGGTTTTGCATTTTTCAATAAGATCCACACGTTATGATCATCTTTAGAATTCAATAACGGGAGTAGAGTCTTCTCATGTTTGTTAAGGTGTGATTCACTAAGCTTAGCGATGTCAATGGCTGCAATGAAGCTTACTTTTAAGTTCTTTGATGTGTGGAGTGAAAGGATATAGTTATATACTTCACTGTCTTGAAGCTCCTCTAAGTCTACAGCAATAACTATATTCGTTGTCTCGCTCAGCATCATATCAACTACTTTCCTGGGTATTCTATGCAAATTCTTTATGTAGATAATAATCAGGCTTTCTTTGCAGGCATCAGCAATGTAGTCGTAAGCCTCAGCAATGAACATGTCTTTATAACCATACTTCAACACGCCATTTTCATCAACTATCTTGTGAAGCGATGTTTCAGAAACTACCAAAGCTTGTGGCTTTTCTTTACAATATGATGATAGAATGTTGTGCTCAAGAAATATAAATATTGAGATCTTACCAGGTTGCTCAATTATTGGCTTATCTAAGAAATATGTATTTTCGCCTAGCTCAAAGAAGCTTGGAATAATAAATGCTTTACAAAGGCTTTTCCATTCATCAAAGCTATAAGTATACGTGTTGTTAAGTACATCCTCAGCTAAGTCAAGCCTTAGTACAACTCGATTTTTCTCCTGACTTAGTATTCCATGGTATCTTTTTAATGTATCGATGTAAAACTGAGTTATGTTATCTGTAGATGGGCATGTAAAGGTCAGTTTAGGGCTTCTTGAAATACTCATTGAAACATGTTCCAGCATTCCTACATATATTATGTTGCTTATCATTGATCTGCACCCTATAATAATTTAGTTTTCAAGGCTTGCTACATAAGGCAACTTAAAGGTCTAAGAGTTAGAAGAAAAGTTATTTTAGCCTTTTTATCACTATTGAACTAGGTAGTGATTGAAAACATGATGATGCGCTAACCGCTGAAGTATGATTTATGTGATGAGTTTGAACCTCACTGAAAATACTTAGATAAAAGTGACATTAACTTTATTGTTGATTTTCTGAAGCTCTATGATTATTGGTGAGATCCATGTTCTTCTACTGCTTACTGAGCCAAGTTCAGCAACAATATTATGTGTTGTAATTATGGTTACGGTCCTCAATGTTTTGGCTAGTGGTGCGAGAAGTTTTGTTAATTGAATTATCTTTTCTTCTGGAGCTTCAAACAACCAAACATAAGTATAGTTGTCTTTGCGAAGGAATTGAATTAATGAGCTCCAATATTCTATATATAGTTTGCTTGTGTGCCTATGAAGATCATTTAAAGTCTTTTTAACAAATTCAACTTCGTCATTGAATGTGTACTTGGAACTCGCCTTTGGATTGATGCATAGAAGTGGATTGCAATAATAGTTAGGATTTTCATGACTTTTTACAGGACTTACTATATACATATCTGTAGGCAATTCTTTATGCTCTTCAAGCACCAATACTGGATATTCAAGAAATTGAAGCAATTCAATATCTTTGCATTTAGCAATATTCATTAGTGCATCGTATCTAGATGAAATTATTATTGGTATGAAATCAAGTAGAATATGCCACATAGTTTCGTAATCGTAATACACGTAGTACTCTAATTCGAAAATGCTGTTATAGGATTCCAAGGAGTACTTAAGCTCCTTAAGCATTACAACTATGTCTGATTTTACATCATTAAGTAGCTCATTAATTCTGTCAGGAGCTTTAGCTCTTTTTCTCTTTACTAGAATAAAGATCGAATTGGTGATGACAGAAGCATTAAGAAGTTGAGCAATGTAATGAACGGGGCCAAGTGGTGGTGTAATTAAGCAGAGATCGTGATTTAATGTGTTAAGGATTGAAATGTACTTTCTTAAGATCTTTGCAAGTTTCTTAAGATCTTCAAGATTCCTTACTATGAACATCTTGAAAGTGCTAAAGATGTTATTTGCTATTTTACCTTTTTGTATTGTGTTCACTAAAGCGATATTAGAGCTTGTAAGCAACATCCTTATGATATGGTGCGTCAATAGCCCCCTATTTGAAACACCCTGTTATAAGGTGTAACTATAAGCGTCTTAATCAGGTTATTAATGTCAAGAGTATGCTGTTCAGCAAGTCTTCTCCTACTATATTCCGTGGAAAGCGAAAGCAAGAAGCCCTGCAAACACAGCTATTTTCAATTCGCGTGTCGCTCTCAGGGTTTTTTCAGGCATTAGATTTCGTGATATTATGAGAGAATGTACAACTACAGCATCAACTACGAGTGCCAATATTGTGTAAACTAAACCGTAGCCATATAGAATTACAGGTAACAAGCTGAGGGATATAAGGGAAGCAAAAACAATTAATGATGCTATATAAGCAATGCGAGGTCCATAAACAGTTGCTAAGGTTGCAACACCAAACTTTTTATCACCTTCAACATCTTCAATGCCTTTCAAAAACTCGCGCCCTAAATTAAATAGGAATGCGTAGATTGATGCAATAATGCTATGTATCGTAATCTGGCATGCCGTTGCACCGAATAATATTGCTAATGCTGTAAGGAATGCTATTATCATGTTATTCAGGATCAGCACTCTCTTCAGTTTGTATGAATAAAGGAATGCAAGTGCGGATGCTAAAACGGCTATAAATCCTTGCCCTAGGCCCACTGTAAATGCAAGTGTTGTTCCCACTATAAAGAAAGCTATTGAGGTGTAGAAAGCTTCATTAGGTTTTATTAAGCCGGAAGGTATGGGACGCCAAGGCTTGTTAACGGCATCGATATCGCGATCATAGTAATCATTTATTATGTTACCTCCACCACCAATGAAAAAAGCTATAGCAAAAAGCTTAGTCATATCGGAAATTCTATGGCCTCCCCCTAAAATGTAGCCAATTACCGCAGCAATCCCCAAAGCTATTGAATTCCCTATTCTAATTATATTAAGCCAGGCAAGTATTTTTGACTTTGAAAACATTGTAATGATTCCTCATCGCATCTCGGTGTTGAGCCATTCAATGTACCCATTAAAGAATGAACGCTCTAATTCACGCCAACGTAAGTACTCTGCCGGTGTTTGTGGGAAGTTTAGGTAGAGGTCTCTAGCTCTATCCATGTATTGTTTAAGTCTATAGAGCTTCATTAGGAATCTCGGTCTCGAGATCGATGATGCAAATGATTTGATGCGTTCGATTATTGATGTGCTCAGCAAACCTTTGGAACCCATGTCATACACCTCTTTTCCACTTACCAGCCCAGATCGAAACACAAAGTTTAATTCCTCATTTGTCATTCTCTGTAAGAACATTCTGAGAACATCTAACGATGCTTGCTTAGCGCCATACGCTTTATGGTATTTTATGTGATAAGGCCAAAGGTTCTCTAGATTTGCATCACCTTTTTCAAGTGCTTCAACTATCACTTCACTTGCAATCTTTGCACTAAGCATGGCAGACCCTATACCACCTCCATGTACTGGATTGGCTGTGGCTGCCGCATCGCCTACAGCTATGAATCCATTCCAAACCATGCATGGTATAGGTCTTCTCGTAGGTACCAAGCCTCCACCACGGTGAAGTATGCGTGTAATTCTATTCTTTAATCTCTCTAGAATATATCTTCTGTAGTTTTCTATAGGATTGGGGTTTCCATCTTTCCACTGAACACCGAGACCTATATTATAAACTCCTTTCCCTTTCGGAAATATCCACCAATATCCACCAGGAGCTATTTCAACATTTAGGTACACATATGCAAATCTTTGGTCAATATCTATATCTCCTTCTACAACCTCCCTGTAGGTTACATTATAATCTTCTTTAGGTACGGGCTCTGAAACCCACCATTCTGATGGAAGGCTTCTTCTTACAACAGCAGGAGCTCCAGAAGCGTCCATGACAACCTTTCCGTACAAAACTTTTCTAAACCCATTTTTGTCTCTAACCTCAACACCTACAACTCTAGACCCACTTATAACAGGCTTAATAAATGAGTGCTCAAGAAACATCTCTACACCTGCATTAACAGCCATTCTGTACAATCTAACGCCAAAGTTTCTCCTATTCAGGGAGTAACCCTTACCCCAAACATTGATTATATGCTTCTCATCAGGCGAAACTACGGCAACACCTTCATACTCATGATCTTTATCGAATCCATCAATAGGGGGCTCTAACCCAATCTCATTAAAGTGGTGAGCACCAATTGCATCAGCGCAAACTTTTTCGCCTATCGTATTTTCATTTTTCATCTCTATTAAGGCAACTTTTAATCCATTCTTAGCTAAAAGATGTGAAGCAAAGAGACCTGCTACTCCTCCACCAATAATGACAACATCGTAGCTCAATTTCAGCACCTAAACATGTAATAGGCCTTAATTTAAGACTCAAGTAATAAGGGTAATATAAAGCTTCGCTTCAAGATCTAATGAAAGCGATAATTAAAGTTTTCTTAGCGAACATATGAAGTATCCCTCCATCGAATGTTTGTGTGGCCACACTCTAATGCAGTTCTTTGTGCTAGGTTCAAACTCTAATCTATGGAAGCTTTGTATACCGTTAGACCAGTAATTAAACAATGGAGGTTCGACTTTGATATAATCAATTAATTGAAGAACTTTTGTGATAACATACTCGTTTTCCTCTGGTGCAATGCTACATGTTGTGTATACTATTCTGCCCCCTTCTTTAGCCAACTCAATACCTGCAAGAAGAAGCTTTATTTCTCGTTCAACAAGGTAGGCCAGGTCTTTAATGCTCGTTTTAGTCTTCCTACTAGGATCAAACATTATACCCCCTTCAGCACTGCAAGGCGCATCAACTAATACATAGTCAAACTTAGTTTTCAGTTTTTTAGGCAGTTCAATGCCGTCCTCATTAAGAACAACGTAAGAATGTAAGCCCATCCTTATGAAATGCGAAAGTAGGGAAACAACACGCCTTGTAGATATGTCGTTTGCTACTAGCAATCCTTGATCACTCATTAATAGTAACATGTGTACGGATTTCCCTCCTGGGGCTGCACATAAGTCTAGAGCTATGGAGCCCAGTTGCGGATTTAATATGAGAGGGGGTATAAGAGACGATGCATCTCTATAAACATAATAATATCCTTTAAGGTATTCATGGGTCGAACCTATTGTGGGGGCTTGAGGAGCAGAGGAAACCATAAAGCAGTGGGGACACCAAGTAATATCCTCAATAGTGAAACCCAAATCTGCAAGCCTTTGCTTTAGATATCTGCACTCAATTCGAATGTAATTGCAGAGTATTGCAGGTCTTTTTTTAAACTCTTCAAATGATTTTAGAAGCTCTAGAGTTTCATCATAACCTAAGATATGTAAGTATCTCTCAATAATATATGGTCTATAACCATATCTCTTTGCCAGTGTAAATGCATCTGGAGATGAGGGCTCTATATAGATATCCTTTAGTATTTCATTGACTGAAATTGATGAAAGCAGTTTGTCGAATTGCGTATCAGATGCGGGTTCATAGCTCATCGCTTTTGCTCGCACCTTGTAAGCTTCATCATGTAGCACTAATTAGTAACATTCTGCTAAAGTCTTTATCTGTTTTATTTCATATCAATCAACTTCATCTAACTTTGTTGCTTTTTGAAGCTTCTTTAATAAATTCTACATATATAGGAGATGGTGCTAGGGGTCTGCTCTTAAATTCTGGATGTGCTTGCGTTCCTATAAAGAATCTATGATCTTTTAACTCCATAAACTCTACAACTTCTTCATCTAAGCTTACTCCACTAACTAGGAACCCTGAAGACTCAAATAAGTCGATATACTTCTTATTCAGACCATATCTATGTCTATGCCTCTCAGCAACAATCTCAGCACCGTAGATGTTGTACACTCTTCGATCCTTAAATAGCTTGATGTACTTGGCTCCTAACCTCATGGTGCCGCCAACTTGATTAACCTCCTTTTGAGATGGTAGCAAATCTATTACAGGGTGTGGTGTTGAGGGGTCAAGCTCAGTGCTATTGGCATTGGTTAAGCCAAGTATGTTTCTTGCAAATTCTACGGCCATTAATTGGAATCCAAAGCAAATGCCTAGTGTTGGTATATTCCTTTCTCTTAGATACCTTATAGCCTTTATTTTACCCTCTGCTCCACGTTTTCCAAATCCAGGAAGTATTAGAGCTCCATCTATATTGATAAGTACTTTCTCTACATCTACAGTACCAGCTTCTATATCTGTAGATTCAAGCCATACTAGAGAAGGTTTTACACCAACATATGCTCCGGCATGCTTCAAAGCTTCGACAATACTTAGATAACTATCATGTAATCTTGTATATTTCCCTATCATGGCTATTTTGACTTCCATCGATGCTCTTCTAATCTTTTCAAGGAATTCTTCCCATTTTGCAAGGTCAGGCTCTCTATAATCAAGCTTTAGTTTTTCAGCGAGTATTCTATGTGCTTGCTGTTCTCGTAGAATTATTGGGATCTCATATATGTTAGAAACATCGTGATTTGATATCACAGCTTCAGGAGGTACATTGCTATAAAGTGCTATCTTTTGCTTGGCTTCAATGCTCAAGGGCTTCTCACATCTTGCAACAATGAGATCTGGCTGAATACCTATCCTTCGAAGCTCTTGAACACTGTGCTGAACAGGTTTGGTCTTCTGTTCACCTGTGGTTCGTAGTGTTGGAACTAGAGCTACATGCACGAAAGCAACGTTGTCAGACCCCTCCTCCAACTTCATCTGTCTAGAAGCTTCAAGGAATGGTAGCCCTTCTATATCTCCAACTGTGCCACCTATTTCAACAAATACAATGTCAGCACCGTTCTCTTTTCCTACTTCTCTAATTCTCTGCTTTATTTCATTAGTAACATGAGGAATTACTTGGACTGTTTCCCCTAGATATTCCCCCTTTCTTTCTTTCATAATAACAGAATAGTATATCTGACCCGCTGTGATGTTGTTCCTTCTGCTTAAGTTTATATTTAAGAATCTTTCATAGTGTCCTAGATCTAAATCTGTTTCCCCACCGTCCTCAGTTACAAAGACCTCGCCATGTGCATAAGGATTCATTGTCCCGGCATCAACATTTAAGTAAGGATCTATTTTTATTACAGTTACATTGTATCCCATTGATTTGAATAGTAGTGCTAAGGATGCTGTTGTAACTCCTTTCCCAATACTGCTTAGTACTCCACCTGTTACGAATACGTACTTCATTAGTGCCCTGATCAAAATTCTGTATACCAAGTTCTTATAAATTTATGTGTAAAGGAAAGAGACTGGGCTGAAACTTTTTCTTTGCACTAGACGCAAAAGAAATTACCCCGCTTCCTGTGAGTATTTTGTTTACATTCAATTCTGTTGCATATAAGACTATAAGATGCTAAGTCCATACATTAGTCATGAATTACTGTGGTATTGGTCTAGTCATACCCCTGTATATCCGGTTCCTACTTATAAGATTGTAACTTTCGCATATTATTGCTGGTGAATGTAAAGGTGTACACAAATACATTAGTATTGATAATAATGCTGATTGTGGGAGCATTTATAATCTCAAGGATTAATTACATGTATTTTGAGAAGAGAAAGACTAAAGCAAGGCATGGTGAAGCAATTGAGGAAAGCACTTTTAAATCTGCTAAAGGATATGCTTACAGTCTTGATCTTGGCAGCTCTATAGTTCTTATAGCAGTAATAGAGAAGAATGAAAAAGTATCAGAGCTTAAAAATCCTTTGTATGATTTAGAGAAAGTGATTGTAAGGGTTGTTTGATATCTAAAAGCTTATTGAAATGATGAGTTAACCTCTTTATAGCCATTCATGTTTTTCGTGTGTAGATCTCTTCTCCGCACTTTACAATCTTAATGACGCGATGTATTGGAATGGCAGTAACATTTTCACCGCTCTTTATATAGACATAGTTGTTATCTACATGCGATATATTAGTAAATGGGATTTCTTTGTATCCCATTGGGTCAACTCTATCTGTTATAATCAGCTGGTACTTTTCGAGCTCTTCTCTTTCTTTAGTAGTCCACAATATCTTATTTATTGCATCTTTTATTCTCATTATGAACCCATCTCACTATATTATGTCAACCCTTCTCCTAAATTTTAATCTAAGGATTGCGTAGTAAAGTTAAAATTCTTATGCGAGCTAAGGTATGTAATACTCGCTTTCTATAGTTACACCATAAGGTAATTTAAACCTCTCTTTTGATCCAAATTTAATGAGGTATGGATACAATATGTCCAAATATAAGGTCTTAAGAATAAATGTTGTAGAGAAAAAATGGACTTTAGCTGAATATGATCTTGGAGATGTACTAGGACCAATAGATGTTGGCATAAGAATTCATAAAGAATTGGAGAGTTGGAGAAAAGATGTATTTGATCCATCAAATGCTGTAATACTAGGAACAGGCGTGTTTGCAGGTAGCAAACTCTTTGGTTCACATAGAATTGTCACGGTTTTCAGAAGCCCAATAAGTGGTGGTATACATGTATCTGAAATGGGCGGAGCGGCATACAGATTCCTTGGTAGTGGTGTTAATGCCGTATCAGTAGAAGGTCGGAGTAGTGATCCAGCGCTTGTATTCATTAGGGGCGATGAAAATGGATTAAAAGAAGTAAGCATTGAGACGCTAAGCACAGAAAAACTTAATGAAATATACAAAGGCTATGGAGGCTACATAGGTGCTTACGCTTTAGAGAAGTACATAATAGATACATACTGGGACTTTATTTCATCATCAAAAGCAAGACCAATAGTTGTAGGGCCAGCTGCGTATAAGACTGTGTTTGGAGCTCTCGTATCCATAGATGTTGATTTTGTGAGGAAAACTCTTGCTATAGGTTCAGAAGACTTTGCTGCTAGAGGTGGACCAGGAAGTGTTTTAGCACAAGCACACAATGTTGCAGCAATTATTGTTGGAGGAAATTATAAACCAAGATTGCCGAAAGTACTTGAGGAAAGCGCAGAACTCACGAATTATCTAAGGAACGTCCTAGGCAAAGACTATGTGTCGTCTGTTAATGAAGCCACAGTTAAGTATCGCTATGATGCTAGTATTGGTGCTGGAGGAACATTTGGTGTAAACTATCCGCACTACAGAGACCTGCTTCCAATGTTTAACTATAACACTATCTACCTGCATAAGACTGTACGTGAAAAAATAGTAAATGCGGTTTTAACACATCTATGGAAACCTGTAAAAGAAGAGACATTTGATAAAGCAAAGACTTGGGCCACGTGTGGAGAACCATGTCCAGCTGCATGTAAAAAGGTTTGGAGGGGTAAGAAGCTAGACTATGAACCGTCAAATGCTTTAGGGCCATTCATAGGGGTCTTTAAGATAGAGCTAGTAACAAAACTTATCGATCTGGTTGATCAGTTAGGATTTGATGCTATAGAGATAGGACATGTGATTGCATGGTTGTTTGAAGCAACGTATCGGGGGCTCCTTAAGCCAGAGGAGTTAGGGATCAGTAGCAAGCCTATCTTTGATCCCATGCTTCTCAACATCGATGAACTATCTGTGAATGCTAAGCTTGCCGAAGAATTGCTAATAAACCTAGTTGAGGGCAGGACAGAGATTCTGAGAATTGTTGCTCAAGGTATTAGGAGAGCTGCTAAGGAGTTAGATAAACTATTTGAGGAAAGGGTTAAAAAGCTTGGTACAAGATTTGAGGATATAGTAGTCTATCAGCCATACGGCAATTACTGGTATATGACTCCAAACCTCTATTGGACACCAGGATTCCTCATATCATTACCTGTTACAGGCAAGTACTGGACCAACTACACCACAACATTTACTGAGCCCGAAGACTTTGGAAAGACTGCGGCTATTCGTATTATCAAAGAGGTAGAGGTTTCAAATGCAGGTTTCTGCAGATTCCATAGGGGCTGGGCTGAAAAGGCTTTGCCAAAGCTCTATGAAGCACTAGGTCTAAAGGTCAATCTTGACGAATATGCAAAGAAGTTGTATAAGGAAATTACAGAGTACAATATTAAGGCTGGAGCCCTACCTAGACTAATTGAGGGCGAAAGATCAAAGGACGTGATAGCAACGTTAGCCAACGAATTTATGTCTGATCAGTGGATCAAAAAGTTTACTGCTAATAAAGATGCAGCAGTACGTGAATGGGTTGAAAGAGCACTAAAGGTTGTTGTGGAACAGCTCGGATTGCCAGAGGAGCTTTACAAACAAATTTAACCCTAGCTTAAAGTAAAGCATTTTTCAGATTAAAGTTAAGTCATATTTACTATCTTTACTGCTTCTTCAAAACATCAATTTGTTTAACTTTGCTTTCAACTAAAAACGAAGCAAAAAATATAACTTGTCTCAGAGAAGATAAAGGAAAATATGAAGAAATAGATAATGGGGATTCTAATGGGTGGAGAAGCACAAAAAGAAACAAAGTTACGTAGAGGAATATGGATTGAAGGAGATACAATGTACGTTGTTGGCGAAGAGTTTATAGAAAAAGTTGCTGGTGCACTAGCATCTATAACAAGACTTAGGATTATTGGGCTTACATACAAAGGAGATATGGGTATAGAAGACCTAGCACAACAATTAAACCTTAGCAAAGCCAATATAAGCACGCATGTAAAGCGCTTGGAGGACGCAAGCCTTGTAAGAGCGATGTACGTTCCTGGTCAAAGGGGTGTAAAGAAAATAGCAAAACCTACAGCAAAACAGGTGGTGATAGTACTGTCAGCACTTGCCGATGAGGTAGAGGAAAGAATGAAAGAATCTGTTGTTCCACCAGAGGAAGAGGAGGAGAGTGAAATTACCTCTTGATTAAATTAAATATACTATAGCTAAAGTTAATGATGCTGCAATATCTAATTCAATTCAAAATAAATTAATGTAGCATCATTATTAAGTACTAATGGTGATATTATACTGAAAGGAGGCTATTCTTGGCACGGATATGTTGGTGGTAGCAACGCTCTGAACTTGAGCCCTGTTTTTGGACTTGTAAAAAGCCCTATCTTTATTTCCTTTCCTCTATTTCTAATTACAAATACTTTTTCGGGTGTAGCCACAATTTCTAAATGAGTTGTTGGATCCTTTACTTTAACAGATGTGGAGCAGGGCATTTTACTACCACCTTTTATATCTTTACCACCTTAAATTTACCCCATCAAATATGCATATTCTATAATAATTTGTCGGCTTTAATAATTTATATAATCGTGAAATATCTTCGTTTTTACGTGTTTTAGTAGAAGCTATGGATAAGGTTCCTTGTAGGTTTATAAGACTAGGTTAAGGCTGAAGTTAGTGTGATGAGAAAATGAGTCTGATAAGAGCTTTTATAGCCATTGAGATTGAAGACGCAGAAACTCTTAGAAGAATTATCGAGTTTAAGCATGGACTTGAAAGCTTAGGGCTTGATGCAAAGTTTGTAGAAGATGAAAACATTCATATTACAATAAGGTTCCTGGGGGAAATCTCTTCAACCACTATAGCACAGATTAAGGAGATACTAAACAATGTTGCGAACAATGTAAAGGCTTTTAAGTTAAAAGTAGGAGGATTTGGTGCTTTTCCAGATATATTAAGACCTAGAGTTTTGTGGGTTGGTATAATAGAGGGGTACGAAAGACTTGCAGAAATAAGAAAATTTATTGATTCTGAGATTAGAAGGAGAGGGTTGAGAGAAGTTCAAGAGGACCAGCACGAATTTTCTCCACATATAACCATTGCTAGGTTGAGGAGCCAGAGAAATGTTGATAAACTAAGAAAATACTTTGAAGAGTTTAAAACTTATGATTTTGGCTTTACTCCTGTGACGCAGATCAAGCTTAAGAAAAGTACACTTACGCCTAAAGGACCTATATACACTGATATATATTCTGTACCTTTACATCAATAAAACTATACTGCTCTAAACTATAGTAGCAAGGTATACTATAGGAGGTAAGAATCTTAATGTGAGTAGCGATGCAGAAAGACCTCATCTTTAATGCAAGTCCTAATGAAATTAATAAAGTTATCTCCTCCATTTTAGCTCGAATAAAGCCAGATCATGAGCTATATTTAAAGGTGCAATCAACTTTTGAGAAGGTTCAAAGCATTGTACAGAGCTGTCTTGAACGCCAAGGTTTTTCGAGCTTTGAAGTTTCATTACAAGGTTCCGTAGCCAAAGATACATTTATAAGATCTGATGTTGATCTAGATGTTTTCGTCCTCTTAGATCCTAGTAGCTTTACTTTGAATTGGATTGAGGAGGAATTCACTAAAATAGTTTCATCGTGTTTGCAAGAAAATGGTTACCCGGTAATTCTAAAATATGCGACTCATCCATATGTAACTACAATTATTGATGGTATAGAAATAGACATCGTACCTGCGTTTAAAGTAAAAGATGCTGGAAGCATAATTACAGCTGTGGACAGAACACCATTTCATACAAAGTACGTTAAGTCAAAGCTCAGCGATGAAAAGCAAAGGGATGAAGTTAGAGTTCTAAAGGCGTTCCTTAAGGCTTGGGATCTTTATGGAGCAGAAATTAAAACGCAAGGTTTCTCGGGATACTTAGCAGAACTCCTTATTATTAAGTATGGTTCCTTTGTTAATGTCCTTGAAGGATCTCTGTCATGGAGAGCTTACAAAACATGCATAGAGCTTGAAAAGTATTATGGAGATGAAAAAGAGTGTAGAAGGAAGTTTAAAGACGATGTACTTGTTGTTGTTGATCCTGTAGATCCAAATAGAAATGCGGCTGCAGCACTATCTCTTCGCTCATATGCAGCATTCAAGCTATTAGCAAGGTTATTTCTACTGAAGCCTTCTATTAAATTCTTTGAAAGCGATTTTATCTCTATTGGTGTGCGAGAGCTAGATATGATGTTTAATTTCCGACAACGTGAACTGGTAAGTAATTGCGTGATAATGCTGTTATTTAAGGTGAACAAGCCTATACCTGATGTTGTATGGGGTCAGTTAAAGAGAGTTCAAAATACTATCAAGAATGCTCTTGAAAAACAAGGTTTTAGAGGGGTGTATGCGGAATCGTGGATAAGCCCCAACTTCTCCAATGCAGTAACACTTGTTGATATATATGATTGCAGTGAATACGAATTCCATATAGGTCCACCAGCATACGATGAGAACGCTATTAACTTCTTAATAAAGAATGTCAATAATGCATTGGTAGGACCTTGGATAGATGAAAATGGGAGGCTTGTTTCTATCAGAAAAAGGAGATTCACGCCAGAGCACATAATTTTAAGTACCATTCAGTCATCTAATTATACAGCAATATCTCTTGAAAATGTAAATAGATTAACCGAGATAGAGAAAATGCCATTCCTTTCAGATGCTAGTTTTAGGTATTGGCTTAGAAAGTTTCTAAAAAGAGATGTATTCAATAGGATATTATCGTTATTAGTTACATCCTCCTAACACTGATTTCAATTTTGCTTAACTCTACATTTGTACTTAATGGCTTACCACATACCGGGCATCTGTTACTGCCAAGCCTAGCTAATAGTTCTGATGGTGAAGGCAAACCAAAGTAATCTTGTCCTGCACGCAAAAATCGGTATATTATTGTACCACAATGTGAGCATCTATATATAACTGGCATCAACATCAACCTAATCACGTAAGTTCTGAGAATATCATTTTAATATAATCTCAAGAATTATACATATTACTCTAGTAATACCCAGATCACCGATATAGCTTAACCTATGTAAAACAACATAAAACTGTATTGAAATTTAACTGACACAAAATTAGTTTAATTAATAAAAATAGCTGTTTATTAACAACTGAATTAGTTTAGCATTGTTCATTGCAGGTAATTCATACAGGTAATACTTAGAAATTGAAAGTATGAAGATGGAGAAAGTAATGATGGTGTTAAATTTAGTATTGGTAACAATTGATGGTGGGGCCGCCGGGATTTGAACCCGGGACCACCAGCGATCCGGGTACGGGGATAGCTCCCCAGGCTGGCATCCTAGCCAGGCTAGACTACGGCCCCAGTGTATTTACATTCACTAATAGTTTATGTTGTAACATTATTAGAAATATTTTAAGCTTTAAGGTGCGTGGCTATAGGAAAAGCAGATGATGCTGTGATTTAGATCTTCACTATCTTTATTTCGTCAGCACCTTCACATTTCTCCATTTCTCTTCGCCACAAAATAGCAGGAGTCCATGCAATCCATGCGGGGATTTTCTTAACAAATTCGTATGCTTCGCTCCAGCCATCAAGCCCTAGAGCTTCGGCTAGTTGCTCTAAACTCATTTCTGTCCTCACATATGTGTTCAATATCTTTACAACTTTATCATCAATTTCAACTTCTTTGTCACTTACTTTGATTACATATTTAATGCATGTAGTCATTCCTTCTAGCCCCTCTTTTTATTTAGGGTTTTGAATTGTTTGCTGTTAGATCTCTTTAAGGGATGCGGAGTTAAAAGTGTTTATTGCATATTCATACTTCAGGCACTTGTTTTGCGCTGAAGGTAGTACCAATGCTTTATACATTATATCTAGGTCTTCATACTACAGGAGCGTAGCACCCTTCACTAGCTTGGTATATTAGTCCTTCTCGTCTCATTTTAGTTAGGATTTCTTCTACAAGCTTATCTTCAATGCCTTTTTCTCTTGCTTTGCTCACTATCTCCTTTATCTTAGCACATCCCTTTTCTTTGGCGAGCTCTCTTATTATCTCCTCAATAATTAGTATCTTTTCTCTCTGCGACTTAGGCTTGCCTGTCATTATTACATCGATATCTACTTCACCGCTTTCGATATCTATTCCAACGCTTTCTAGCATGCTCTTCATAAGTCTTATTGCCTCAGCCGCATCTTCTTCTGTTACTACGTTCTTTAACGCCATTTTAGCATGTGCCTCCGCAAGTCTTATTAGAGCTTCTAGCTGTCTAGCTGTGATCGCTATCGGTGAATCGGGTGCTTCTAAGCTCTTCCTCCTCATTTCTACAAAGAATTCTTCTAGCATGTGCCTAGCTTCTTCAGATAGAACAGGTCTTACATATTTTCTAGCATAGGCAATGTACTTACGTAGAGTATCAACATCAATTAAAGGTTTTATATCCTCACCTTTCATGTGAGTGTATGTGATGTGACGAGCTAGTTGCAGATCCCTTTCCGTATCTGGCACATCTCTAAGGACAAATATTAAGTCAAATCGTGAAAGAATTGTGGGTGGGAGATTAACGTTCTCAGCTATAGATCTATTTGGCAGATATCTTCCATACTTGGGATTACCGGCAGCAAGTATAGATGTCCTAGCATTAAGTCTTGCAACAATGCCTGCCTTTGTTATAGATACGGTCTGTTGCTCCATTGCTTCATGTATTGCAACCCTATCTTCTTCCCTCATCTTATCTATCTCATCTATGCATGCAATTCCTCCATCTGCTATCACAAGAGCTCCTGCCTCAAGATAATATTCGCCTGTCTGCTTATCTCTTACAACAGCTGCTGTAAGCCCTGCAGCAGTGGCTCCTTTACCTGTTGTATACACAGCTCTTGGGGCAATCTTTGCTACATATTGAAGTAGCTGTGATTTGGCTGTGCCAGGATCTCCAATTATGAGTACATGTATGTCTCCTCTAATCCTAGTTCCATCAGGTAGAGTCTTTGGCACACCACCAAAGAGAAGAAGTGCAATAGCTTCTTTAATATCCCATAAACCATGTATTGCAGGAGCTATTGAAGCTATAATTTTCCTTCTTATTAATGGATCCTTGGCAAGCTCTCTAATTTTCTCCTCATCTTCTTTAGTTATCTCAATCTCTTCAAGTATTCTTTGTGAAACAATTATGTTATTGACCTCGATGTACATATCACGCAAGCTCTTAGCCTTTTTAGCGCCACTACTCTTCCTAACTTTGAGAATCCCAATGATAATCACCCTATCACCAGGCCTCGCAACATCAACAAGGTCGTCATATACATCAGCTTCTATGGATCTAGGCATCCTACCAGCAGGCATCTCTTCAGGCTTTTCCTGAATTACAATTCTTTGAAAATCTTTAAATAGCGATTTCTCTTCCAAAAGCTTCCACGTACCAGTCGACTTGTGGCAGAATGGACATTGCAGAGGCCTTTCAATAACATCATCTGTTACTGTAACACGGACTTCATTACCGCATTCATGTTGGAAAACTGCTTCAACAAGCTTTTGCTTTGGTGGTGAAGCTCTAACAACAATACCTTCAACAGCCACTAATGTGTCTAGCATATAGCTCTTCAAGTCCCTAATTTTGTAGACTATGGGTAAGTTCTTAAATCGTGGGATAATCTCATGTACTTTTTCCGCATACTCAGGCGCTTCATATTCAACAAACTTCTTTAAAACATTTGAGAACTGCTTTATCACATACTCAGGATTCTTCAACGTCAATTCAGCGAGTTTTGGATTGTAGATCATGAGATCTTCGAAATTTATCTCGATATCAGCTCTATTTTCAAGTATCATTTTCTTAATATGCTCTCTATATTTCGCCTTTCCATCAACTTTGAAATTTTGAATGAAATCTTCTATACTGCTAGCTACATCAACTGTTAACCCACTTTCCAAAGAAATCTGTGTGGGTAACTCTTGAGTCAATGTACATCACCCTTATTTTGTTATTTTGAGATTAGGAATTGACGAGTCCACGACTCCAACAGTTTCTGAATACCTATAGCCATGGTCTTTTCTTCTATAGATAAGGATTTTACTACACTTTCAAGGTTTCCAAACTGCAAAGCTCTAAGAATTACTGCAAGCCTTAAATTGAAGATCTCGTTGAAATCCTCTTTTGCTCTATCAACAATTCTAATGAGAGTTATATCAATATCTTTCCTAGCTTTTTCTTCAAGCTTTGTTATTGTGTCACGTACTGTAATGTAGAAGAAATCATCTAGTTTTACGAGTGTGGAACGCTGTTGTGTGTGAGCAAATCTCATTTTTGTAAGGTCTTGTGGGCTTGGAGCCTTCTCTAAAATCTCAACATAACCTAGCTTCTCTAAAACCTCAGCAATAAATCTAGGCATCTTTTCCTCAGATCCTTTCTGCAGACTAGAACCTAGTACCGGTATAGGGGGCACAGTCCTGAGTACCATAACCTTTACAGGGCTTAACATGTAAATATGCTTAAGCAGCTCAAACTCTACGTTAATTTGTGCCACCCTTAAGATAGAATTTCTTCCTTACTACGCTTAAAATCCTGAGGCAAATCGTTTTGTGATGAGTCAGAAAATATTTAGTACCTTGTAGCGAGTAAAACATTAGTTTGGAAGAGGGCGTTAAACGTTGAGTAAAAGCGTTTCAGAGCTTTTGTGGGCTGAAAAATATAGACCTAAATCGCTTAAGGAACTCGTTAACCAAGAAGAGATTGTGAAGAGACTTATGAAGTTTGTTGAAGAAAGAAACATGCCACACTTACTTTTTGCAGGACCTCCTGGAACTGGCAAAACAACGGCAGCACTGGCTTTAGCACACGATCTTTATGGTGAGGATTGGAGAAAGTATGTATTAGAGCTTAATGCTAGCGATGAGAGAGGCATTGCTGTGATAAGGAGTAAGGTAAAGGAGTTTGCTCGTAGTAAGCTTCCCGGCGATATACCGTTCAAGATAGTCATATTAGATGAGGCAGATAATATGACTGCCGATGCGCAACAAGCTTTAAGAAGAATAATGGAGATGTTTGTTGAAACAACAAGATTCATATTAATAGCAAACTTTCCTAGCAAGATAATAGAACCTATTCAGTCTCGATGCGCATCATTTAGGTTCACACCACTTAAGAAAGAAGATGTAGTTTCTAGACTAAAGTGGATCTGTGAGCAGGAGAATGTGGTTTGTCATCAAGACGCTCTTGAAACAATTTATGAGATTAGCGAAGGTGATATGAGGAAAGCTATAAACATTCTTCAAGCAGCAGCAGCATTAGGTGAAGTAACTGTTTCACATGTATATAAAGTTGTGGGACTAGCACATCCAAAAGAGATAAGGGAAATACTGAATTTAGCGTTGCAGGGTAAGTTCATCGAATCAAGGGATAGATTAAGAGAGCTGATGGTAACATACGGGCTTAGTGGTACAGATGTGCTGAAACAGATGCATAGAGAAATATTCTCTGCCGATCTTAAGATACCGGAAGATGTTAGGGTTACGATAGCTGATTACATAGGAGAGATTCAGTTTAGGATTGTTGAGGGGGCAGATGATGAAATACAGTTAACAGCATTATTGGCGAAGTTAGCTTTACTAGGAAAGAAGATCTCATCAATGAAGGGCTAAGAGGTTTCATATTGTGGCTCAAGAGGCAAGACTGCCCTGGATAATCAAGTACAGGCCAAAGAGATTAGATGAGGTAGTTGATCAGGAAGAGGCAAAAGCAAAGATTTTGGAGTGGTTAAAGAAGTGGCCTAATGTTCCTAAGAAGGCACTCTTACTTTATGGACCTCCAGGTTGTGGGAAAACCTCTCTAGTTGAAGCTGTTGCAAATGAGCTGGGGTACGAAGTTCTTGAAATGAATGCTAGTGACTTTAGAAGGAAGGAGGATATAGAAAAAGTAGCTATTAGAGCTTCAACAATGCAAAGCCTTATTGCTAGTGGAAGGAAGAAGCTAATACTATTAGATGAAGTAGATGGCATTGCTGATAGGGAAGATGCGGGAGGCCTTGAAGCAGTAGCTGAACTCGTTAAGATCTCTAAAGTCCCTATTGTAATGACGGCGAACAATCCATGGGACCCGAAGCTTAGGGTTCTTAGAGAGATAGCGGAATTTGTTGAATTTAAGAAGCTAAGGAAAGATGATATAATAAGGATATTGGAGAGGATCTGTATTGCAGAGAAGCTTAAGTGTGATAAAGAAGCCCTTGACTACATAGCTACAAGGGCTGAGGGCGATGCTAGAGCAGCTATAAATGATCTCCAAGCTATTGGTGAAGGATTTGGTGAGGTAACACTTGAGAGAGCTAAGGCACTTTTAAGACCAAGAGATAAGGAAAGAGATCCCTTCGAGACACTAAAGCTGTTATTCTCAGCCAAGTATGCATGGCAAGCCAAGTCGGTATTAAATCAATCACAGCTTGACTATGAGCAACTAAAGCTGTGGTTGGAGGAGAATATTCCAAATCAGTTTAGTGATCTTGAAGATGTTTCTAGAGCCTATGAGGCTCTTAGCAAAGCTGATGTATACCTAGGGAGAATAATTAGAACTGGAGACTGGGATCTCCTAGCATATGCGATAGACCTTATGACTGCAGGAGTATCGTTGTCTGCTAAGAATAATCCACGGGATAAGGATAGGTGGACTAAATATAGCTTTCCGCAAAGGTTGCTATTAATGTCTAAACTTAAGGACAGTAGAAAGATACGCGATGATTTAGCAACTATACTAGCCCAGCACCTTCATATATCTACATCAACAGCAAAAGCAGAGATAATCCCTATCCTAAGGGCTATATTCATCTCTAACCCTGAATATGCCGCTAAGATAGCAGTAGGGCTTGGGCTTTCCGAGAAAATGATAGAAATGCTTGCAGGCCCTAATAAACAGGTCGTGATAATGCACTACAGAAGGTTGAAAGAAGAGATAGAGAAGAAAGCCGCTGAAACAATTATGCAGCTACAGGCCAAGGCAGGAAGAACAGAAAAGCCAGAAGCTAGAAAAGAAAAAAAGAAGGAAAAATCGCAATCGAAAACCACTTCAACTGATCTGACGTCCTACTTTAAGAAGTAGCTTACATATTGAGTAGCATTAGCATGCTCTTTACATAGTCATTTTCCATGTTCAGCTTTATTAGACGCACTCTGCCAAGCTTAACCTCCTCAACCATACCCAAAGACTTCATGAGCTCTATACATTTAGATATATATCCATAGTTGCTATTCAATTCACGTATCAATGCAGTTATATTGATCGTTTTTACATCTAGATGGCTTAAGTAAGCTAAGATACTCCATACGCATGGTTTTCCAAAAATCTCAATTCTCTCCTTTACCTTATCAGGAAGATTTGAAAGCTTTTTTTGTGTTAGCATTGCTGCAGAACCCAACTATATCTTAATTTTTATAAGGTGTTAACCTCCTTTTCCTCAACTTTCTTTCTCTCTATTAACTCGTCTACCTTTTTTTCAAGGGCTTCTAAAGGTACAGGCACGGAAATTAATGTTGTTCTTCCTCTAAACCCTTTGCCAGATAGCTTTGTGTTTATTATGCCAAGGCTTTTCATATTACGGATGTATTCATATACTTGTGTATGTTTTCTAGGCTTAACCTTGTACACCTCTGTACATAGGTATGCATATTCTTCTTCTGCATCCCCCATCTTAATATAGCTTTCTCCACTCTCTCTAAGCTTCCTTATTATTGCTTTTAGTAAAATGAGTTCATGGAGTTGAAGCGCTGGCAGCGTATCAGAGATCTCGATTAACATCTCCTCACGTATTTCTCCTACAGCCTTTCTAACATGCTCTACAGTAACACGTTGAGCTCCCTCGTAATCGGCAATGATGCCTGCTCTAAAAAGCATTTCTATTGCAGCACGAGCATTACCCTTACCACCCTTATCGTAGCCCTCGATATCGGCTATGAATGTCAAGACATCATCGTCAACAGTATTCTCATAGAATGCCAGCTCTCTTCGCTGTGCTAATATGTCAAAGAGTTCGTTTGATCTATACGGATTAAACTTGATAATGTTCTTAGTTATGTAACTTTCAGTTGCAGGATCCAATTGACCCAGAACCTCAAGGCTTCTAGTGATGAGGATATAATGCAGCCTTTTCTCACTTTCTGGATACTCGTCATAGATTCTTAGTAGGAAGTATACAGCATCATTTCCGGCTACTTGTACGAAATAGTTGAATTCATCAAGTGTGACTATGGCATACATATTTTGTTTCTTTAGGTGATTAAGTATGAGAAGCATCATCTCCCTGGGCGAATAACCTCGTATTGGAATGGCTAGGCCAAGGTCTCGAGCCATGCTTTGAACTACATTAAATAGTGTTCTAGCATTATGGCAATTAATGTGAATATAACTAAGATTTATGCCCTTCTTTTTAGCTACTTTAACCATATCGTCGCCAAATCTTTTTGCAGTAGCAGTTTTACCAACACCAACATCTCCCACCAACAATGAAACTACAGACACACTTCCAGGATCAGTAATAACAGGTCTAAAGAGTGTGGTCAGCATCTCTAATTGTTTTTCTCTGTGAGGAAGTTTATCAGGTACAAAGGATCGGTCTAAAACAGATCTATTCTTGAAGACGCTCACCCTGCTAAGTACATTTTCCACAATACTATCACTACTCATAAGTGGCATCACCTTATCCTGACGTAATACCTAATCTAATTTAGTTATTTAAGATTGCGTTCTCGCAAGCAATAACTACTCCGAAACTTTTACAATTAGGTGAAATAAAATATTAATTAGTTCAAAACTAAGCTACTAGGTTTCATATTATTCAAACAAAACTGTAATATAAGCTTCCACAATCTTTGCATTCCCATATATTCTATGCTCTGAGATATGATAAATGAAACTTAATGAAAACCTTGCAAATCTAGATGAGGTCATAATATAAGCATTTAAATATTTTGTGTCAGTGTAGTTTTAACGAGATAAGGTAATGCAACCATAAGGTGACTTTAATATGTCATTCATTCCAGCAGCAATGGGATATGATAGAGCGTTAACAATATTCTCGCCTGATGGTAAACTATACCAAGTTGAATATGCAGCAGAAGCTGTTAGAAGGGGGTGGACATCGCTAGGAATTAAGTCAGAGTATGGTGTTGTTCTTATTGCTGAAAGAAGAAGAATATCACCGCTTCATGATGTGCTGAACCTTGAAAAGGTATTCATAATCGATTCGCATATAGGGGCAACCTTTTCAGGTCTTGGGCACGATGGCAGGGTCTTAATAGATTATGCGAGGCTCATTGCAATAAGAAATAGGCTGACATTTGATGAACCTATAGATGTTGAGCTACTTGCAAGGACTATATGTGACATTAAGCAGGCATATACTCAACAAGGTGGTGTAAGACCATTTGGAGTCTCAATAATATTTGGTGGTATAGATAGAAAGGGTGTAGAACTGATAAAGACAGAGCCTAGCGGGCTTTACTTCAAGTACTATGGCGTTGCCGCAGGCTCGGGAGAGCAAACGGTTTCAAGCTATCTTGAAAAGCATTATAACCCTAAAATGAGTGTTGAAGAACTCATAATTTTAGGGCTAAGAGCCCTAAGAGCAGCGGTTGAAGAGCCATTAAAAGTTGAAAGAGTTGAGATAGGATACGCAGATGTATCGACAAAGGTATTTAGAAAGCTTAGTGTGGAGGAGACTCAGCAATTTTTAGAAAAGGCAGGTGTACTTACGTGAGCAAAAAAGAGTATGTTGTAGCACGCCTAGAGATTAAGGGTAAGAGATTCGAGGTTTTAGTAGATCCTTATAAAGCTTATAGGTTTAAAGAAGGAGAGAAGATAAGTATCGAAGAAGTAGTAGTTGGAGACTATATATACAAGGATGCGAAGAAGGGTCTTAAAGCCTCCCCAAACGAACTAAAAGAGGTTTTTGGCACAGATGATATATACAAAATAGCTGTTGAGATAATAAAGAATGGCGAGCTACAATTAACTGCTGAGCAAAGAAGGCAACTTCTTGAATTAAAGAGGAAACAAATTGTTTACACAATAGCTAAATCAGCTGTAGATCCTGTAACTAAAACACCTATTCCTCCAACACGTATAGAGAAGGCTATTGAAGAGGCAAAAGTTCGGATAGACCTTTACAAACCTGTAGAAGCTCAAGTTCCAGATATAGTTAAGGCTATATCGAAAGTTCTCCCAATAAAAATTGCAAAAGCGCTTCTACAAATTATTGTACCCGCAGATTATGCAACAAAGGCTTCAAATCAGCTTATGAAGCTCGGTGAGATTAAGAAGAGTACATGGCTTGCAGATGGATCTCTACTTCTAGAGATAGAAATACCTGCAGGGATGCAGACAGAGGTAATAGATAAAGTGAACAACCTTACAAGAGGAACGGCAACAGTAAAGGTGATAAATGTTGTCTAATGCATCTACAGTGATAAAAAGAACTATTGCAGTACCTGGCGATGTAATAGTAGTAGACAAAGACACTGTTGTTGAGGGCTCTAATCTCTATAAAATTGATGAGAATAGATACATAGTGACATCTATATCTATTCAGGATTTGGAGCAGGAGGGTGATAAGAAGAAAATAAGAGTTATAGGTTTAAAAGGACGTTACATACCTAAAGAAGGAGATACTGTTATTGGAATAGTTTCAGACGTTTCAGTCACATACTGGATTATAGATATTCGATCCCCTTACCCAGCTATACTCAACGCTTCAGACTATCTAGGAAGACCATTCAATCCTGCTACAGAAAACATTAGAAAATTCCTTGAGATAGGCGATGTTATAATAGCAAAGGTAGCACAATTCGATAGAACGAGGCCTCCGCTACTATCAGTTCAGGATAAGGGGTATGGTAAGGTGACAGAAGGGCTATTGATAGAAATTGAGCCTAGCAAGGTTGGCAGAGTGATAGGAAAGAAAAGATCTATGCTGAATATGCTTATAGAGGAGACGAAATGCAATTTTGTTGTTGGTGCTAATGGTAGAATACTCCTTAAATGCCCGAACAGTGAACTTGAATATATTGCTATCTTAGCTATAAAGAAAATTGAGGAAGAGGCACATACACTTGGATTAACTGAGAGAATTAGAGAATTTATTTTAAGTGAAAAGGTGAAAAGGGGTTTAATAAGATATGAAGCGTGAGAAACCTCAACTTATAATAAATGGCAGAAGGCTTGACGGTAGGGCTCCTCAGGATTTGAGACCAATAAAGATAGAAGTAGGAGTGCTCAAGAATGCTGATGGCTCAGCTATAGTTGAGATTGGCAATACTAAGGTGTTGGCAGCAGTATATGGACCTAGGGAGGTTGTGCCAAAGCATCAAGAACAAATTGATAGAGCTATAATAAGATGTAGGTACAGGATGTTATCGTTCTCAACACCTGGAGAAAGAAAAAGCCCTGCACCATCAAGGCGAGAGATAGAGCTATCAAAAGTCATTAGAGAGGCTCTCGAACCTGCAATTCTAAGCTATCAGTTCCCAAGAACGGCTATAGATATATATGTAGAGGTTATTAATGCTGATGGAGGCACCAGAACCGCAGGAATAACAGCAGCCTCTCTTGCATTGGCAGATGCAGGAATACCAATGCTCGATTTGGTAGCGGCTGTTGCTGTAGGTAAAGTTAATGGAGTTATTGTGCTGGACTTGAATGAAGTTGAGGATATGTATGGCGAAGCTGATATGCCTGTAGCGGCAATGCCATCACTAAAGAGGATAACAATGCTTCAATTAAATGGCGTTCTAACTCCTGACGAATTTAGGCAGGCTTTGGCTTTGGCTCTGGACGGCATAAATAGAATTTATCAGCTTCAGAAAGATGCTCTGAGAAGAAAGTATGTTGAGGCAAGTGAATGAGGTGAATGCCTCATGTCTGTAACACCTGAAACACCGATCATCCCCAAAGTTAAACGTGATGCTATACTCAATGTTCTGTCAAAGGGCTTTCACATAGATAAAAGACCTTTGTATAGCTATAGAAACATTGAGATTGTAAAGAATGTGGCACCTAATGCGGATTCCTCAGTCCTTGTAAAACTTGGTCATACACAGGTGCTGGCAGGTATAAAACTTGAGATTGGTCAGCCTTTTCCGGATAATCCAGACGAAGGCGTATTAATAGTGAATGCTGAGTATGTTCCAGCTGCATCGCCAAGTTTTGAACCTGGACCACCAGACGAAAATGCAATTGAACTTGCCAGGGTGATAGACCGTTCCCTTAGAGAACCACGCGTAGTAGCACTAGATAAGTTAGCTATCATACCTGGAAAGAAGGTCTGGGTTATATGGCTTGATATATACATACTTGATCACGACGGCAACCTTGTTGATGCATCAATGATTGGAGCTATGCTAGCACTAGCACAGTTAAAGTTGCCACGGATTGACGTAGATCCAAATACAGGGGAAATAAAGATAGATAAGTCACAGCGGGAAACCCCCTTGCCATTAAATAGATATGTAGCAACAGTCACTGTGTACAAAATCGAAGATATTCTATTGATTGATCCTACAGCTGAGGAAGAGGCTATGGCAACAGCAAGCATAACTATGGCTATAACTGAGGAAGGGAACATTGGTGGTATACAAAAAAGAGGGCTTGGATACTTTGAGGAGAAGGAATTTGACCGTATAGTAGAAATAAGCTTGTCCAAGGGTAAGGAACTAATAGAGTTAATTAAACAGTACACGAAATAGGATAGTAAAAGCTTTTTATTTCAAACTCTATTATTTATGTGCTGTGCTTAGAACATATTTAACAAGGTGATAAAGCTATGGGACGAACAAAAATTGTTGGAATAGCAGGCAGGTTTGGAGCAAGATATGGATCAACTCTAAGAAAGAAATGGAAAGAGGTAATGGAGAAGAGGTATGCAGAATATCAATGTCCATACTGTGGTGCTATAACAGTATTTGAGAGAATAGCCTTCGGTATTTGGCGATGCCCTAAATGTGGAGCAAAATGGGCTGGAGCAGCATACACTCCATGGACCATTGAAAAGTGAGTTACTTAATTCGAGTTACATTAGCTTGTCAAAACTGTTTTAACACTTCTTTGAATAATGAGAAGTACTTTATGGCATCAGGATTAGTAACCTATTGTAGGAGTATTCTTTGTATCTAGATAGGTGATACAATATATACAAGGTATTGATAACAACATCACATAGACCTACTAGAAATACTCGAAGATTTGTAAAGGTACTTTCTAAGATAATACCCTACTCAAAGAGGGTGAATAGGGGTAAGCTAACATTAAAACAGCTTGCGTTGCAAGCAATAGATTTAGGTTTTAATGCGATTATTGTTGTAAGAAATAGGAAAGGTAATCCAGGCTATATAGACTTTTACCGTGTGTCACCATCAGGCGAACTAATTAAAGAATGCACACTAAGAATATGTGGTTATGCAGTACCCTCAAATTATAAAAAGCTTACACATGCAACAAAAGTTGTTCTTAACCTAGAAGAAGTTTTACAAGAAAGTAAACAGCAAAACAGGAATGAACAAATAGATGAGCTCAAAACTTTAGATTGCATAATCAGAATGTTTAATGTCATAATGTCTACAGGAAGAGATAGGCATAGCAACATATCTGAAGGCATATGTATGCATGTTACTACATCATATAAAGAAAATGAGTGTAAAGAAGGCAAAATTTTTGATATTATTTTTACAAGATGCGGCAACAATGAAATGCTCTTCAGGATAAGTATATGCAGCTCTTCGAGAATGTCACAGGCTGCCACAGCTTAGCTACTCCTATCATATATAAGTCATGACCTATATTGTTGCATTGTTTGCTGATCATATTTATAATAATCCAATATTTGACTACTACAGATACATTGTAGGCTACAGCTAAGTGATTATAGATGGAGCTGGGCTACAAAGGGGAAGTAACAATTAATTTCATTGATGATGAGTGTAGATTAGCTGAAAATATCTTTAGAAGTATTTATGCAGAGGTTGTAAGTCCTGCTAATGCTGGGAGATTAAAGGCATATATATCGATTGATAAATGTTCAATTAAAATCGACATAGTTAGTGATACAATGAGCCATTTACGTGCATTCATAAATTCAATTCTATACCTCTTAAACACTGCCATCGAAGTTATTCGAGTAAGCATAAAAGTAGATGAGAATGCCATGACAGTACAAAAGCAAATAAGGTGAGGTTAACACTAAATTATGTTGCAATAAGGTAATGAAGTAATTTAGGTGTTTTAAGGATGGCTGAAGTTATACCTCCAGACATTCAACAACAAGTAGTAAAATACCAGCAGCTACAGGCACAGCTAAATCAAGTCTTAACTGAAAAAAGTGTTTTAGAGCAGGAACTAAGAGAAATCAATAGAGCTCTAGAGGTATTGAAGGACGTTCCTCCAAATGCTGATATCTATAAATTTGTTGGCCACATTCTTGTGAAGGTGTCCAAAGAAAGTGCGGAAAAAGAGCTCAACGAGAGGAAGGAACTTCTTGAGTTAAGGTTAAAAACCTTGTCCAAACAAGAAGCGCTGATAAGGCAACAACTAAGTGAAATTCAATCTAGATTGACTCAATATATTGCGTCTGTTCAGAAGAAATAGCATGAGGTTAGGCAAGGCTCATCATGAACGCTGATCTACATGAGTAGATGCTACGTACCATGAGGAAACGAGTGGAGCTTAATCTAGATTTAAAGAGAATTCAGGTAGAGGATTTAGCGCAGATAGTGCAATTAATGGAGGAAGAGATACTGAAGCATTTGCAACAGGTTCTAGGGGATAGATTAACAGACTGTAATGTTACAATAGGCGCTGAAGTAAAAAGTGAAGAGTTGGTTATTTCTGTTGATGTTGAGGTGAAGGCATATTTTCTCGGTAACATAAATCTAGGAACAGTAATTGATAGCGCTATAAGGAGAGCCTATAATGCAGCAGAACAGTTTCTTACAAGATTTAGAGCAGAACATAGAACAGACGCTATCGATAATGAAACAAGCACGGAAGGTTGTAATAACAACTCATGTTAATGCGGATCCCGATGCTGTGGCTTCAGCATGCGTATTTTATGGTATTGCAAAGGCGTTAAACAAGGATGCAAATGTATGCATATTGATTCCTGAGGGCATAAGTAGAGAGAGTAAAGGACTTCAAGAGCTATGCAACGAGATTGGTGCAGATATTAAGATTGTGAGGAATTTATCAGATTTGAGAAAACTTGCTGAGGAGCTGTTCGAACTATGTATCATTACAGACACAGCATCACTGGAACAGCTAAGGTTTGTGAAGGACTTAATAATTAGCAACTGCAGTTTCATAACCATTGTGGATCACCACAGGTTTCAGGAGCTAATAGGTTTTAAGGATGATCAGAAGGTAGTTAAGGTTGTAGATGAAGAGAATTTCAGCTCTAGCTCAGAGCTAACGTTTCTCTTTCTTGAAAAAGTTAAGGAACGTATTGGTGTAGATGAGCTAAGGAAATTACTTACAATAACTCTTGCAGGTATTGTAGCAGATACGAAGAGGTTTCAGAGGATTGCAAAGGAAACGTTCTCCATAGTATCAAAGATTGTAAAGTATGGTGCAGACTATGAAAGAGCCTTGAAGAGCCTCACATCTGAGAAGCCTCCATCAAGCCGTATAGCTAGAGTAAAGTGCATTCTAAGGCACCGTGGTTTTAGGATAAGAATTAAGGGGCAAGATATATTTGTAGCAGTCTCAGGCATAGGAGCATACGAATCTGACTGCGCCTCTACTTTAATTTCAATAGGCTATGATGTTGCCTTTGTGTTTACCGAGGATGAGAAGCTAAAAGCGCTTAGACTTGTCTACAGAGGGAAGGATGAAGTTATTGAACAAACAGGTCTTGACATGTTTAATAATATCGTTAAAAAGCTTATAGATGAATTTGGCGGTAGTGGCGGAGGACATAAATCAGCTGGAGGGGCAATTCTCAGAACGTACGATCTCAAATCAGCGGTTATGCAACTAATTAAGGTTTTGAACTCTATTAGTGAGACAGGAGTTGTAGAGTTTGCAGAAGAAAAGATATAAAAGGCGTTGTAGAGAATGCCTGTAGTCTATGTAGATGAGAGAGAGCGTAACTCGAAGGTGCCTCAACTTCTTACACAAAAAGGTGTTACTGTAATATACAAGTTTCTTGAAGTTGGTGACTACATTGTATCTAATAGAGTTGGCATAGAAAGGAAATCAGCAGCAGATTTCGCTAAATCTATTGTTGATGGCAGGCTCTTTGACCAGGCTTCAAGACTTAAAGCAGCTTTTGAGAAACCTATCATAATTGTTGAGGGAAGCATATTCAAAGCGACCAAGGAAGTCAATCTGAGAAGATCAGCCCTTGTGGGCGCATACCTTGCACTGGCACTTGACATGGATATAACTGTAATAAATACACTAAATGAGGAGGAGACTGCAGAAGTAATAAAAAGGATTGCTTTAAGGGAGTCAGATAAAAGTCATGGTAAAGGCATTGTTGCTATTAAGAGACCTGTACAAAAACCTACATCAAGTGATGTAACTGAATGGCAGCTTTACATTCTGCAAGCTTTCCCTCATGTTGGTCCTAAGATAGCTGTAAGAATTTTAGAGAATTTTGGCTCAATTGTAAACTTCTGCAATGCTTCGCTCTCTGAACTGGCAAGAGTTGAAGGACTAAGTGAAAGTAAAGCAGCAGAGATTTACAGAATACTTCATGCAGTCTACAAGGGGTTCAAAGGCGCTGATCAAACAAAATCGGGTCATAAATCGCTTGATGATTACCTTAAGCAGCAATAACCTTTAATACCTTTTGCTATGTTAAATTCCTAACCTGTGATTCGTGATTAGTGCAAAAATTATTAAGCTTAGAGAGGTGAAGATATAGAGTAACACAAAGGGTAAGCTTCAATGAGAATTGTAAAAACAGTTGATCAAATATTAAAGATAATGAATAACCCAGAACAGATCAGAAACATAGGTATTATAGCACATGTAGATCACGGTAAAACAACAACTACGGATAGCCTACTAGCAGCTGCAGGGCTAATATCACCAAGATTAGCAGGCCAAGTTTTAGCAATGGACTTCCTAGATATAGAGCAGAAGAGACAGATGACTGTAAAGGCTGCTAATGTTAGCTTATATCACGAGTATGAAGGAAAGCCCTACGTTATTAACTTGGTGGATACTCCAGGACATGTTGACTTCACTGGCAAAGTTACTAGAAGCCTTAGAATGATTGATGGAGCAATAGTAGTTGTTGATGCAGTTGAAGGTGTGATGACGCAGACAGAGACAGTCTTAAGACAAGCCTTGGAGGAGAGGGTAAGACCACTGCTGTTCATAAACAAAGTTGATAGGCTAATTAAGGAGCTTAGGATGGGTTCTGACGAAATTAAGCAGAGATTCGTTGAAATAATTAAAGAGGTAAACAACCTAATTGAAACATATGCTGAGCCAGAGTTTAAGAAGAAGTGGTTGCTAGATCCTGCCCAAGGCATGGTAGCTTTTGGCGTCGCTAAGGATGCTATTGGGCTAACAGTACCGATGAGTAGAAGGAAAGGTGTAAAGATTGACGATCTAATTGAAGTGTATTCTAAGGGAGACAAAGAAGCTCTGGAGGAATTAAAGAAGAAGATACCATTGCATGAAGCTTTATTAGACATGGTTGTGAAGTTTGTTCCTAATCCACGTGAGGCGCAGAGGTATAGAATTCCAAAGATTTGGAAGGGAGATCCAAACTCAGACATTGGAAGAGCGATGATGGAGGCAGATCCTGACGGGCCGCTGGTGTTCTTTGTATGCGATATGCGTTGGGATCCACATGCAGGATTTGTTGCCACTGGTAGAGTATTCTCAGGAACAATTTATGGAGGGCAAGAGGTATACTTGATTAATGCAAGAACAACGCAGAAGATTCTTCAAGTAAGCATATACATGGGCCCATATAGGGAAGTTGTAGATAGAATACCGGCAGGCAATGTAGCAGGTGTGCTAGGACTAGAGCTTGCTAGATCAGGTGAGACAGTTGTTGATCCAAGGCTCAAGGATGTTATGGCACCGTTTGAGAGAATGAGATACATATCGGAGCCTGTAGTAACAATGGCTATTGAGCCCAAGAAAACTACAGACTTAACAAAGCTTATCGATGCCCTAAAGAAGATGAGTATAGAGGATCCAAACCTAATTGTTAAGATAAATGAAGAGACTGGTGAGTACCTAATATCGGGTATGGGGCATCTCCACTTAGAGATTGTTCTAACATTGTTGAAGGAGAGATTTGGGCTAGAAGTAGAGACTACACCACCAATAGTAGTTTACAGAGAGACTGCTAGAGAGAAAAGCCAAGTATTTGAAGGTAAGTCACCTAACAAGCATAATAAGCTGTACATTAGTATAGAGCCTCTGAATGAGGAAACAATTAGGTTAATACAGGAAGGAGTCATAACTGAAGACATGGATGCGTATAAGAGAGCTAAGATACTACGTGATCAGGCTGGATGGGACTATGATGAGGCAAAGAGGATATGGGCAATAGACGAGAACATAAACATATTCATAGATAGAACATCTGGGGTTCAGTACCTAAAGGAGGTTAAGGATACAATAATACAAGGCTTTAGACTAGCAATGAGAGAAGGACCACTAGCTGCAGAACCTGTTAGAGGACTAAAAGTCATCCTGCACGATGCTGTAATACATGAAGACCCAGCCCATAGAGGACCAGCACAGATCTACCCTGCCGTAAGGAATCCAATATTTGCAGCAATCCTTACAGCAAGACCCACACTACTTGAGCCTCTGCAGAAGCTTGAGATAAAGTTCCCAATGGAGTATATGGGCTCGGTAACAGCAGTTTTAGCGAAGAGGAGAGGAAGAATAATTGAAGTAACGCACTTAGCAGGTAACATAGTTAAGCTAATAGCAGAAATACCTGTCGCAGAATCAATGGATTTAGCAAATGAGCTTAGAAGTGCAACAGCAGGGAAAGCATTCTGGGGCACAGAATTCAGTAAATGGGCTCCCGTACCAGACAGCATGTTACTAGACCTAGTTAAGAAGATTAGGCAGAGAAAAGGTTTGAAGCCAGAACCACCAAAGCCAGAAGACTTCCTAGCACCATAGAACAAATTAAAATCGGTCATAGTATTTTATTTAACAGCATGCTTTACACGAATCTATTCTGCACATCTATAATAATTATTACAATGTACATGCTTCAATTTTAATTGGTTGTAACTCTCAAAACCCAAAAATATTAGTACCAGAATCTTTGAGCTGAATAAGATAAGTAGTGGATAGGGTAATTTAATAATGATTGTGGATAATACGAAAATAAATGATGTTGCTAGTATCGCGATCAAAGCTTTCAGACTGAACAAAGATACTTCAAGAGTTGTACTAATGAATATTCAGAAGAATTTCAGTCTTCTTGCCGCTCGTGGAGCAATGAATGTTAAAGCGATGGACTTTTGCGGCACTCATGAATGGACTATAACATACTATGGTATTAGATCGCTTATGCCTAGAGGTGTAGAGCTTATAGCAGGCCCTGGTTGCCCTGTTTGTATAACACCTGCTACCTTTGTTGAAGAGGCTATAAAGCTTGCTTTAGATGGTATAAGGGTTTATGTGTTTGGCGATGCATATAAGCTTCCAATAACATCACCTAAAAAACCTCGTTCACTCTTTGAAGCTGCAGCTATGGGCGCAAACGTAAAGGTTGTGTATAGCTTTCTTGACGCAGTAAAGGATGCAAAGGAGTATGGTAAGGAAGCTTTATTCCTTGGAATAGGTTTTGAAACTACAGCACCTTCCTATGCTATACCATTTAAGCACGGTATTGTGCCCAAAAACCTAAAATTCCTAAGTGCATTAAGGCTTACTCCTCCTATAATGAGGTACGCACTTGATATTCACATGAAGAGGTACCCCACTCACAAATTTGGGGTTATAGCACCTGGGCATGTATCAACAGTTATAGGTGCTTCTGCATGGGAGTTTCTTCCAAGAGAGTACAAAATACCAACAGTTGTTGCAGGTTTTGAACCTCTAGATGTGTTAATAGCGATTGAAAAGATTCTTGAAATGATGGTTAATGAAAGGCCTGGAATATTTAATGAATATGCAAGATCTGTGACGTGGGAAGGAAACATATATGCTAAGAAAGCTATAGAGGAGGTTTTCGAGATTGTTGATGCTGCTTGGAGAGGTATAGGTGTGGTGCCTAAGAGTGGTCTTGTGCTATCAGAAAAGTTCAGAGAATGGGATGCGGTAAGAGAGTACGGAATAAAGGAGGACATTCAGAGAGCTGTAGCAGATCCTCCAGGATGTAGATGTGGTGAGGTCTCACTAGGTCTTATACCACCAACGCAATGCCCATTGTTTATGAAGGTTTGTACTCCGGAGAGACCTTATGGCCCTTGTATGGTGTCAGAGGAAGGAACATGTCGTATCTGGGCACTGTATGGAGGGTATGTAGAGCTATAGGGGTTTTCCGAGGCAATTATATGCAAATAGTTATGAATACTTCATTTATGCCTTAATGTGCTTCAGCTTTCTTCGGGTTTTCATAGCATTATTATCCAGGCTATCAGGATTTCATACAGCCCCCGAGCTCTTCATTTACATTGAATAGATGGGTTTGAGCATCAAAGTTCATCAACTGCGCTGACTATGTGTAGATAGGTCAACAAGTCTAAGGGGCATATTCTTGAGTTGGTGTATACTCAGCTATGAGACTAGCCAAAGCGAACAACAAAACCGAAATGCATGAAGGTAGAGAATCAGAACAGATTTTAATCTTAGCCTTCTTCTTATGCATGAAAGCTTAAAATGGTGGAGTTAGAAAAGATTAAACCTAGCGTGGACAAGTGAGCTGGGCCCGTAGCTCAGCCAGGTAGAGCGGCGGGCTCTTAACCCGTAGACCAAATGCATGGGCGGAGGTCCCGGGTTCAAATCCCGGCGGGCCCGCCACATCAAAATTAATAGGGTGAACTACTTTGCTATCTCCTTTTGGTATTTCTTTAGCAACTCTACTGCTTTACCATATGATATCTTACCCTCCTTTATCATTTCCTCAGCAATAATATCGATAAGCTCTCCTTGCGCTCCAGCAGCTATAGCCAAGTTGCGTGCATGTAGCTTCATATGACCTGCTTGTATACCCGTAGTAACTAGTGCCCTTAGTGCTGCAAAGTTTTGGGCAAGCCCTACTGCAGCCATTACCTCAGCAAGTTCCTTTGCAGTCTTTACACCAAGTATCTTAAGCGCTATTTGTGCTATGGGGTGGGTCTTGACAGCTCCTCCTACGGTGCCTACCTGTAGAGGTAGCTCTAAAACACCTACCAGATAACCTTGTGAGTCGATGTCCCAAATGCTAAGAGGTTTGTAAACACCGTTCCTAGAAGCATAAGCATGTGCACCTGCCTCTATCGCTCTATGGTCTTGAGCTGTTGCTAAGGCAACGGCTATTATTCCGTTCATTATGCCTTTATTGTGCGTTACAGCGCGGAAAACGTCAGCCTCTGCAATAGCACTTGCATCAGCAATTTTCTCGGCAATCTCTTTGCCGCCAATGTGTTCAGGGTCTATTCTTACCCAAGCCCTGGCAAGCCTGTATATGGCATAGTTGGACACTATACGAAGCCTTGCTTCTCCACCAGTTATTTTCTCTAAGTATGGTGCTACAGCTTCCGCCATAGTATCAACAGTGTTGGCGCCCATAGCATCAATTACGTCGACGAGCAGGTTCACTGCAATACATGGACCTCTTCTAGTTTCAATGAGGCGCACCTCAAGATCTTTAGCACCACCACCAAGTTTTACCAACGTTTCATTAGTTGAATTAGCTAAATCAAGAATCTCTTCTTTGCGCCTCAATATCTCAAATACTGCTGTTCTTGGCGATGGAACCTTCATTAGGTGTACTTGCCCAATCATTATCTGCTTAGAGGCATCGGCTCTAATACCATCACCATTATTTGCTTCACGGAGCATTCTAGCAGCATTACTTGCAGCTGCAACAACGCTAGGCTCCTCTATCACCATGGGTACCAGGTAGTCCTTAGCATTAATCCTAAAGTTTACTGCAACAGCAAATGGATAGCTCATAGCACCAATAACGTTTTCGATCATGGATTCCGCAAGCTTCCTATCTAAGTTACCAAAATTGCTAAGTAGCTTAATCTCTTCCTCTGTAAGGTTAGCCCATGCTGCAACGATCTTAAGCCTTTCTTCAAGAGGCAATTTATAAAATCCTGATATTCTTGAAGATTTCTCTAGATGTTGTTGAGACATTTTGAGCCCCAGGATTAGTAAAGAAGGGGCTTCTAAATATGAGTTAAGCTTTATCATTGGCTAAGTAATCGAGAAAGAGATCTGCAATAGTATTTAATAAGGCTTTTTCAGCTATGTTCATGCTATCAGAGAACGATACAATAATTGCATCGCCTGCGTAGGCCTGCATAAGCATTTTTAACTCTCTTAAGCTTCGATATCTCAGCTCATTCAACGAAGTGTCTGGTGGAATATAGGCGTATTTTTCATTAATAAATACGATAAGGGCCGCCTTAGCTCCGTAGAGTATTATCTTGTCTCGAACATTTACCACGCCTAACCTTTCAATTATCTGCACACCCTGCTTTATCAGAGAAGCCCATGCATGGTAAGCAAGCTTAAGCTCATCGTTTATAGTATCACTAACATTGCGTATGACTGGAGCGATACCAAGAATAGCCCTAGCAACCTCTCTGCCTCTCTCAGTTAATAAACATCCACCAACATTATCAACATGCACTAAATCATACTCCTTCAATCTACGTATAAGGGTTCTTACAGATGCTGGTCCAAGGTTAAGGAACTTCGATAACAGTGTTCTACCCATAGGCTCTCTTTCATACAGTAAGAGAAGAGCTTTAATAACATGTGCAGGCTCTATTAATGGTTTCACTCCTCTTTTGCTGGAACAGACATTGTATATAAGGGTCCTAATATCTGTCAAAATCTGGACCCTTAATTCAAATTAATAGAGGTAAAGTATTTATAGCTGTTTTGATAAGCTTAATTCCTTTAAGGTAGGCAGACCTTGACAGAGCTTCTATATCAATATGATAGTTACATCAAGGAATTCAAAGCTAAAGTTGTAGAAGTAATCAATGGCGAGTTGATCGTCTTAGATAAAACTGCTTTTCATCCAAGAGCAGGCGGTGTTGAATGTGATACTGGATACATTGTAAAGGATGATAAGAGATTTGCTGTTGTGGAGGTTGTATTCAGTGAGGAAGGTGATAAGGTTCTTCACCGTGTAGAAGGAAAGGTTGAGGGAATTAGTGTGGGGGATGAGGTTACAGGCATCATTAATTGGGAGAGAAGGTATAGACTAATGAGGTTGCATACTGCATCACATATAATAGCAGGAATAATGTATTCAAAGCATGGAGCTCTTGTAACAGGAGGCAATATTACACCTGAATATGCCTACGATGACTATAGTCTCGAGGTCTTTGATAAAAAGATATTTGAAGATGTTATAGCGGAGGCAAATGAGATCGTTAAGAAAGGCATTGAGGTCAAGATATACTGGCTAGATAGAGAGGAGGCTCTGAAAATTCCAGGAATTGTTAAGCTAGCATCAAGAATGCCTCCAGCGGTACCAAAGCTTAGAGTAGTTGAGATACCTGGAGTAGATATACAAGCTGATGGGGGACCTCATGTTAGAAATACTAGTGAGATAGGCGAAATAGTGTTGCTAAAAGCTGAGAATAAGGGTAAGAAGAAGAAGAGGCTATACTTCACAGTAAAACCCTAAAAAACCTAAAAATGGAATACCGTTAATCACTAAAGCTCTGCACACCTTTTACTTTCATCATAGTTTAATGATAGCTCGCTCAACTTATTTATAACATTACTCACAAAAGAGTCTAGAACTGTTGCATCAATACCGTGCTGTTTAGCGATATCTTTAACAATTTTCTCAACTATTGAATAGCTCTTATACTCCTCGTTAAGTTTTCTCCATGGAATACCCTTCAAGGCCTTTGCAATTTTCTCATCAAAGGGCAGCGCACCTTTTATCATTAGGAACGCGATTATGGGATAACCAATGTATCCTCTAAACTTTGTGCCGTTGTCATCGCTGAAAACAACCTTTTCATCTAGATCTACATAGACAGTATATACCCTATCACCTTCGGATGAGACGACTTTAGCGCATCTCTCGTTAAGCATCTTAACTCTTCCGTCAGCTATAGACCCCAAGGCCTCTAGAACCTTTATCCTTGGAGGAACCCTAAGCCTAACAACCATAGACTACGCCAAGACTAGCTTTCGCTAATCAGACTTAAAACTTGTGTTACACATACCTAAACCTGGCTGGATGAAGAGTCCCGCGCTCTCGACTATAAAGTGGGATGAAGATAATCGCGGCCGCCACGGACAGCCCATTAAGAGGTGTAGTTATGAATGAAGATAGGGGCTATATACAGGATGCTCACAAATGAGGATTTTCATATGTTGGCTTTTTTTACTAAAAACCTGAGGAGGTATGAGTATATCCCATTAGAGGTTATAGTAGCTCATTTCAAGAAGAGGTACTCAGAGAAAGAGATTATTGCGCGTGTTAGGAAGCTGACGAAACTTAAACTTATTGAGAGGCACCCAACACTTGAATCCTATAGGCTTCGTTTTCTAGGTCTTGATATCTTTGCACTACATTTGCTTGTGAAGAAAAATGTTGTTAAAGCTATAGGAGACGAGGTTGGTACAGGAAAGGAGAGCAAACTCTATCTAGCATTATCCAATGATGACAAGACCGTTGTTTTGAAGTTTCACAGGATATGGAGGAGCTTTAGAAACATAGTTAAGGTTAGAAGCTATGGTGAAAATGCTGAAGGTTCGGAGTGGCTTGTCAAAAGTATTGTATCTGGTAGGAGAGAAAGAGAGGCTCTTTCAATACTGAATCAATACAATGTAGATGGTGTACCAAAACTTTATGGAGGTGCACTGCATGCGGTAGTTATAGATTATATTCCGGGCATAGATCTCTATGAAGCATCTGAATCACATATTGAGGATCCAGAAAGAGTGCTACAACAAATAATTGATATAGTTAAGGAGGCATATTCAAAGGCTAAGATTGTACACGGAGACCTAAGCGAGTACAATGTTAGAGTAGATATTGAGAATGCAAAAGCATATATAATTGACTGGCCGCAGTACGTTTCAACAGCAAATCCTGTAGCGCTTCAAGTTCTTAGAAAAGATATGGAGAACATCTTGAAATTCTTTAGAAGAAAATTTAGAGTAGAAAGAGATATAAATGATGTTTTGAAGTATATAACAGAAGGTCGGTGAATCAAATTAGCACACACTTAAGTCGGCACGGTATCTTCACGGTAGTGATAATATGAAGGTTATGGGTATAGATATAGTTCGTGGCAGCCCGCTTTCTCATACAAGTCCACCTCTCTATGCTGTTGTCATTATAAATGATAGGTATGAGGTTCTTTATGAAGCTTTGGAAGTGCCATTACGAAGCATTATCAGGATCGCTTGGGATTTTAAAGTTGATAGAATAGGCGTGGACAACGCCTTTGAACTTGCACCTACAAGAAAACAGCTAGGCAAGATTTTTGAATTACTTCCAGCTCACACTCTAATATATCAAGTTACTTTGGAGAACGGCAAATTTGTTGATTTGATTAGACAAGCAGAGAAGATAGGTGTGCAGGTATCTTCGAAACCTAGACCTTTACAAACAGCGTATATAATAGCTTTGCTTGTTCTAAATGGCATAGGCACAGTAATCAGAGGCGTTGGCACAAGGACTAAAATTATAGTGTCTAGAGCTAGGTCTCCTGGTTCTGGTGGAAGCAGGGCAAACATATTTGCTAGAGGGATGAGGACAGCGGTTCTAAGAGCTGTGAAAGAGATTAAGAAGAGATTAGAGGATGCTCAGATATTCTATGATATTGTGTTAAAAAGAGGTAAAGGAGGATTAGACAACGCTGTTATAATAGCCTATGCAGATACCGAAACTGTGAGAAAGCTTGTCAAGCCATTTCATGGTAGTGACGTAAGGGTGGTTATAAAACCTATTTTTTCAGGAATAGAATTTGAAGGCGAAGAACAGGTAAAGAAGCCTGTCATAGTTGGTGTAGATCCTGGTATAGAAACGGGCGTTGCTGTAATAGACTTGTCCCTGAGGTTCTGCTATACATTCTCATCTAAGGAGTTCGATAAGCTATCCATAATAAGCAAGGTTTATTCACTGGGAACACCAATTTTGGTAGCTACAGACAAGAACCCTCCACCAGATGCCGTGAAAAAGATAGCTTCAATGCTTGGTGTACAGTTGTACACACCATCAGTAAGCCTCTCAATTAAGGAAAAAGAGGAGCTAATTAATTGGGCTATGAAAAGAGGGGTAACGATTGACATTAGGACACCGCATGAGAGAGACGCACTTGCAGCTGCGTTAAAGGCTTACAAAGCATTTGAGAAGAAGTTTGTTGAAATTGAGAGAAAAGTTGCTGAACTGGGTCTAGATGTTGATGTTGATGAGGTGAAGCTTCAGCTACTGAAAGGTAAGACGGTGAATGAAGCGCTAGAATACGCTATTGAGGAGCATCTAACAGGCGTATATGCTTATGCAACTACTCAGGATGCTAATGCTAGTACTAGTAGAGTGCAAGGCGTTATCGAGGCTGTAAACTGTGATGATAGGATAAAGACATTGGAGGAGAAATTAAATGAGTTATTTAAGGAGCGAGAGGTGCTAAGGAGTCGAGTAATTGATTTAGAGAGGAGGTTGCAGGAACTGGAATTTGCTAGGAAGTTCGATTTTGTAAACATCGATATGGAGATCATTAAGGATAGGGTTGTAAATGAGCTAAGGGAGCAGCTGAGGCAATTACGAGCTCTAGTTACTCTGTTAGAGGAGAGAATTAAGAACTATGAAAACGAACGCAAAGAACTCATTGATGTACTGAGAGGCGTTGCAACAGGTGCTTTGCTACTAATTCCAGCATCCAATAATATAAGTCCTAATAATGTTGTGCACATAGGTAGTGCCAATGTATTGTACCTTAATAAAGGTGTGCTAGATTTAGATGCATTAAAAGATGTTGAGAAACCCCTGGTCTTGATAATGGACAGATGTAGCGCTATGTCTGCTGAGAACTTGCTAGATCTTCAAGTTATCCCTATTTGTGATGTAAGCCCAGTTATGGTGCTAGGAGATATAGCTGTTTTCGATCGTCGAGGAATTGAAGAAGCCGTATCTAAAGGATATAGTTATCTAGCTGACTATATACGTAAGAAACGTGAAGCTACAGCTGTTGATTTAAAGAAGCTAAAGCAAATAATAGATGAGTATAGAAAGAGCTTAATAAAAAATACTAACTCTTCAAATTCTTCAAAATAGCTGAACTTTTCCTTCAACAATCTCCATAGTAAGTAGATGGATTTTATTAAGCTCATC
>JAPWUB010000046.1 GCA_028275745.1 Desulfurococcales archaeon
TACAAAAGGTTTTATCTACCTGCCTATACGAATCTATTCTGGTGTTATCTTCATGGAGTCTGCTGATCTTTGTGAGCTTATTAGGAAGCATCTCTACTGCTCTTCAGCGCTGGAGAAGCTTGTTGCAGAAGCTCTAAACCTCATTAGCGAGAGGCTTAGAGGTGTCGATACCTACTCGCAACTAGTTCTAGCAACAGTTGCTATCGAGAGTGAGAAGCATGCTCAGATTCTTGAAATGGTTGCTAAGAGCCTCAACCTCTATAAGGAGTATGACGACTGCAGAGAGTTTGTTGGCGAGCCTTGGAGAGCTGTGGAAGCCATGGTTGAGGAGCTGAGGAGCGGAAGAGAGGTTAACTACGCTGAGCTTCTAGAGAAGCAGAGGTGGGTAGAGGAAGCAGTAGGCGAGGAAACATACCACAAAATACTATTGCCACTAGTATCAGGAACAGCTAGAGAGCTGTGCATAGAGACCCAAGCATCAGAGGCAGTCAAAGAGATACTAGACAAAATAGTGGAGGATGAGAGGTTCCACGAAAAAGCAGTTAAAGAAACTATACAGAGACTAACCAAGAAACATGCATAAGCAAAGCAGTAAACATCATCAATATAAAGCCCAGCAACAAATAACAAAGCTTTTAAAACCTTGAACCACACAACAAGCTAAACACCTAAATATACTTTCCATACATACAACCGCTTCAATGCAGCCGACTATAAAGCTTATATTTTTTGAAAACAGAGACGGTTTCTCGAGAAACAAGGTAATGTGGGCGAAGCCCAGATGAAGAGCAAGCTACTTAGAAGAGGTATAGAACCCATCATAGCTGTTGTGATACTAGTAGCAGTAACACTAGTAATAGCAATTGGTGTGATTGGCTGGATAATGGGTTGGTGGGGAACATTCGGAGCAACAGAAGCATTACAATTCTATGCAGATAGCCAAATAATAAAAACTGATAATACATGGTTACTGCAACTACATTTAAAGAATACTGGATCAGCATCAGCAGTAATATACAAGATAGAGATTAGTGGCATAAAAGAACCAATAACATCACAATTCACAACCGGTTCAGGTGCTTCATGCCCTACTCAACCCGGACCTGATTCTGCAACAGAGGTAACAGTAGGACCAGGGTCTGAAATATGTTTAGCTGCTCCTATACCACAGGGCGAAACCATTGTAGCTGGTGCTAACTATCTGGCTAAGATCTATACCAGGGCTGGTAATGTCTATTCAGTGACTGTACAGGCTAAGAGCTAAGTAAAGGGCTTAGAGGCTAGGCGTAGCGAAGTATTTTTAAGGTCAAAAATCTTTTTATAAGCACTACCTTCTCAACTCTAATTTTCTATTATTTTGTTTTGCAGCAAATGTTTTGCGTGCTTCTTCTAGTGTTGCTATTTTTCCTATTGCTTTTGCTGTTGTTATTGCCTGCTCTAGTTCTCTCCATGCGTTCAGCTCTCTCACTTTCCATGGGTGTAGAAGTATTATTGCCAAAGCGTCTTCCTCTGGTTCCCAGTCTTTGAATAGCTCTAGTAGTGTGTTTAGTGCTTTTACTGGGTTCTCAGCCACTTGCCTCCACAAGTGTTCTAGTGTTGTTTGTGTGTAGCGCTCTTTGAGAAGCTTTTTGAGTAGGTTTTCAACTGCTTCTTTGTTTAGGTGTAGGAAGTCGTGGAATACTACAGGCAGTCTTAGGAAGTCTTCAACAGTTGTTGTCGGTGGTTCTACAATTGTTGTTCTAGCAACTGTGTAGCCACATTTTCTAACGGCTTCTACAACTATGTTATTGTGTGCTCCGTATGGGTATGCAAATGATTTTACCTCTCTCTTGACGATTCTCTCAAGTATTTGCTTCGATAGCTCTAGCTCCCCATAAACCATTTCTGTGGATAGTTTTGTAAGGTCTGGGTGGCTGTGGCTGTGGCTCCCAATTTCGTGGCTTTCTGCAAGCTCCTTAACAATGCCCTCCTCATTCTCACTAGTTATGGCCGCTGTGTTTATGAAGAATGTTCCCCTAGCACCAGCAGATTTGAGGATGTCGCTAACTGTTAACATGTCTGGGGTCAGGTCATCAAATGTTAGGACTATGTAGAGTGTCAAGAGCTCTGCACCCAAGCAATACTGCTACAGCTAGGAATTTATATACTCTACCTAGGCAGAGAGACCTTCCTGCGGCTCTGTATGAGCTTCAGGATTAGGGAATGGTATGAGCACATACATGGAAGACCCGAGTCTGGAGAACCCTTGTTAGGAGCCTGGATAACCATAGCGCATCCAGAAGTAGTTGAGATGCTGAGCTACTTACCATTTGACTGGTTCGTTATAGACATGGAGCACGCGCCAATAGATGTATCGCAGGTAACTCCACTGCTAATGGCTTTGAAGTGCAGTAAGGTAGTGCCTTTTGTTAGGGTTCCTTGGAACGATTTTGTAGCTAAAGTAATAAGGTCAGCAGTACTAATGTTTAACAGCTGTACTAGAGAAGATAGGATCTCCAAGTTGAAGCAATGCATACATATGATGAACGACCTGGATCTAAAGGTAAACCCGATGATTTGTCTAGAATTTCTGGGCGAGGTCTGAACATTATCTGATTAAGATCTTCTTAACCTTGTATAGAACCTACCTCACATATCTATATAATAGTTTACAACTGAAAGCCTCGCTATTTATAGCAGGGACGGGGGGAAGTTTATAAATTTCATCTATTTCAAATTGTTCTCGATTATAAGTAGGATCGGAACGTTGTTGTCCCTAAGTATCTGGATGTAGGGAATGTGATCACTAAATAGGTTGTGGGGGGAGCTCTGGTTTTCCTGATCGCTCCCCGGATAACAGATGTATCTCCGGATAGATGGGGAGAACCAATGAACTGCCCCAAAGGGAGTTTTTTGTTCTTCAGAGCGGGGAGGAGGTTATCACCTCATAAAGAGAAACTTAATTTTAGGGTGCTGATAGTTATCCAGTTGTTGGTGTTGTTAAATGGGTAGGAAAGGTCCTAAGATAGCTTTTATAGGTGCTGGGAGTGCTAGGTGGACTAGCAGGATTTTGATAGATATATGGTTAACACCGGGTCTTCGCGATGCTGAGATATGGCTTATGGATATAAATGATTATAGGCTTGAGATAATCGGTAGGTTCGCTAAAAGGTATGTTGAAGAGATGAAGCTTCCTTCAAGAGTTTATGTTACTAAGGATAGGAGGGAAGCTATAAAAGATGCAGATTTCGTTATATCGGCGGTTCTTGCTAAAGGTTATACATATTACGAGACTATGAGAGCTATATCGGAGGAGCATGGGTATAAGTACGGTATAAATGCAGTTGAGTGGAACTATGTAGGCGACTACCACACGATCTGGGGCTACTACCAGTTCAAAGTACATCTAGAGATAGCTAGAGATATAGAGGAGTTAGCACCTAACGCATGGTTCTTCATAGTATCAAACCCAGTTCTAGAGTTGACAACTCTTATTGGAAGAGAAACAAAAGTTAAAGTTGCAGGTATATGCCACGGTTTCCTAGGGTTTATGGCAGCACTAGAGATCCTGGGTATGAGGCTTGCAAAGGAGAGGCTGGGCAAGAACATAACGCCTCTCTGTGCTATGCATGATCCAGAATGCTACAAAACTATTATGAACCTTATAGATCTTAACGATCTCGAATTTGAGATGCAAGGGTTTAACCATGTTATATGGTTAACGAAGTTTAGGTATAGAGGTGAGAATGCTTATAGATATATCGATGAATGGATTAAAGAAGATGCTGAGGATTACTGGGCTGTATGGAGAGAACACACATCAGATCCATGGGATGTGGGTCTAGCGCCAGCAGCTATAGATATGTATAAAACCTATGGATGTCTACCCATAGGTGATACCGTTAGAGGTGGTACATGGAAATACCACTGGGATCTGAAAACAAAACAGTATTGGTATGGACCTTACGGAGGACCTGATTCAGAGATAGGTAATGCGTTTAGAGTTCTCCTCGTTAGAAGAGCTATACAGGAGATGGCCCGCATAGTCTTTGACGAATCTACGCCTATAACACAGAGAATACCTCCAAGACCTAGCGGAGAACTTCTGGCACCGCTTATGGATGCCATATACAACGATAAATCAACGGATAGCTACCAGGTACCTGTACCAGGAGGGAAAACAATTAAAGCTCCAATGTACGTAAATATCTTGAACAACGGTGTTTTAGGTGGTCTACCTAACGATATAGCTGTTGAAATACCTATTTACGCTGATGGCAAAGGTATACATCCTAAACCTGTAGGACCTACCCCACCAAAGATATATAGATACGTACTACTACACAGATTGATGAGAGCTGAGTGGGCTCTTCAAGCATTCCTAGAAGGAGGTAGAGATGCTCTTGTACAGTGGCTTGTAATTGATGTAAGGACTAAGAGTATGCAGCAAGTGAATAACGTTATAGATGCTCTACTGAAGATGCCTGGAAACGAAGAAATGGCTAAACACTTCAGCTAACCTCACCCTAAGAACTTCCCATCAAGATTTTTATCGCTAAACCTTAAACTTAGACTTCTTTACAAGCTCTCTGCATATCGAAAGCATTGATTATTGTTTAAGCTGAAGAAATTAACTATTACGATGTTACTTCGGTTCTATCCCTAAACAGTATTTATAGCATGCTTGAGCAAGGTACCCTATGTTTTCTAGAGGTGTTGGTGGGTATACCTCTATATGTATCATAAGCCCTCCGTTTTCTGTGTTTAACTTTTCCACAACGTTTTGTAGATGTCTATAGATATCTCTCTAGATCCATAGGGAATCAGCTTCTGTCTATCGATATCGAGGTCTATACATGCTCTCCCCTTGAGTTTTGCTGAGATATTCTCTACTCCATTAAGATCCTGTATATTTAATTTAATATATCGGGTCCTGCTTCTAGGATTGTATCGAATAGAGGTGCTATCATGCCATCACTATGGAAATAGACTAGCGAATTCATACTCTTCCCTTACTATACTTTTTAACGATTTTCAGTAGACCATACTGGTAATCAGCAATTTTCTTTAATGCGATTAGGAATCTTTCATCTCCTCTATATATAGCTGGGATAAGTTTGGTGAGAGGCACTACATCCATAAGTTTTTGAAATAGAAAATGATGTAAGCTGAAAGCAACGATTCTCCCTTGCTCTTTTAGTTTATCAAAATAGTTAAAAAGCTCTTCCCAAGGCATCATAGGTTTTGGATCTGCGTAACCCAGTGGATAACCTTCTTCAGGATCAGGTAGACTCCAATCCTTTACTCTATCTAGATCTTCGAGTGGATACTGATGGGGCTGAGGCCCTAGACCTGCGATTCTATACCTCCAAACAGTTCCAAAACATCTCTCACATACCTATCCTCGTACAGATCCCTAGGTACTTTATCTAGCTTTATCTCGTCTGGATCGTGATCTGGGAAAGCTAGAGGATACTTCTTGATTATCTCCACGAGTTTCTCTCTATATATGTAAAGCATTATCCTCGGTAATATAACTCTGCATGGGATAAAATCAGGTTTCAAAAATTTAGCTGCTTTAAGATAATTTTCTCTAAAATAGATCGATATATCTTCAAATCTAATCCACAGCTAAAACCATGCATTGGGATCTCTTGTAGAGTTTTCTTCATTTTCATTAAAGGGTTGTAGTCTATGTATATAATTGAATGTTTATACAATAACGGTTTTTATGCCGAGGATCTTCGCTGCTTTGGTTATCGGGTCTACGTAGTCTCCGTAGATCATGCTTGCGTGATGTACAAAGCCTTCTTCTACTAAGGTTCTATAGACTTTGTCTAGATCTGGTACCTCGACCCATACCCAGCTTCCTCTGAACTCGGCTTCTTCTTCTAAAGCTTTACCACGTGTTACGAATAGCTTGAACTCTCCATCGTATTCAACTAATCTCGATATGGTTACAACACCTGGTTTTAATCTTCCTTCTAGAGTTCCATAGGATTTCTCTACACCTACATCTCTATACATTATGCTGTGGTACAGTAGTCTAGCTGGTGCACAGAATAATCCTGGTGGGGCGTTTCCGCAATGCCATGCAAGGAATACGTTTGGTTTTGTTGGGTGTCTTATTGTCCAGTCGATGAAGAATGGTGGGGATGTTCCTAGGGATGCTGCATACTGTATAACCATTGTTAGAACTCCATAGATATCCACTTCACATGCAGACATAATACCGCTTTGTGTTAACCTGCCTAGTACATGGCATGGAGATATACCGTAGTACCTCTGTATCTCGGTCCAACATCTAAACCCTAGACCAATTAACTTCTTCTCTTTCACAATCTTCCTAAGAACAGCCTCTAGCTTAGCCATTTTCAATATAACATCTCTAGGAACTTTAGATGCATCAACACTTCCCTCAATCTCTTTAGCAATCCTGACGACCTCCGGATCTTCATCGGATAACCTTCGAGCTTCTTCAACAACTTCTAACAATGTTACATGAACTACTCTTTGCTTGAATTTCTCAGCCATTTTAGCCTCTGTAAAAGTAACAGTTTCAAATCTCTCTGGTCTAGGACCTATAAGACCTACTCTAGCACCTATAAAGGATCTGTATATTGATGTTACACGTATAAACGAATCGAATTCTTTAATAAACTCGCTATCTTCTGGAAACACTATACCCCCGAATAGAAATGGTATCTTCCTTCTATAGAGCGCAGAAGTTAGTGAAAGTGTTCCGCAGAAAGAATCAGATCTCCTAAAACCTCCAGGGAGTGTTGGAGGTTCTTTCGTAGCAAAGATGAGTATGGGATATCCTTTGAATTCTTCTGCAACCCTAGCTCCGGCAAGTTCATCACCAAAAGTAAGCGTAGCCATAACAATACCTTCAACACCTCTTTCCTTAAACAACTTTATAGTAGCTTCAGCATCATCGTCATCTGTAACTAAGCCCATTTTAGTATGTTTCTCCGTCGGATAGATAAGCTCTACATAGCTACCGAATTTCTCTTCAATAACATTTATAAACCTGTTCTTTAGTTCTCGAGCCCAATTCTCATCAAATGGATATCTATGTAGAGGAACAAATCCGATCCTTATCTTCTCCATGGAAATCACCAGACCCATCTAAATATTTTTAGGCACAAGTATAAAAATGTTGATGAGTTTCAGCGTAGGTTATGATCTCTATATAGGAAATATTATATCTTAGCTAAAATATGTTCACCTTTAGCAGGAACTTTATAGAAATCCTGATGTTTATCACCAACCTTATGTGTACTAGATATATACCTCATTCTCCACTTCTTCAACCTAGGTAAATCTAGCAACATAGAGCTCAACCCCTACAGTATTAAAGTATGTAAACAATATATAAATCCTACAACAAGGGAGTCTCAAGGTAGGAAAAGGTGTAGTGAATTACATAATTTGGAGCACTATCCTCCTACTTCTTACCAATGAAACGATCAAAGTTATCCCTGAATATTATTCTTAATTCGTTATCAGGTCTTGCAAGTATTTGTTTCAGTATTATGTAATCTCTTCTAATTGCTTCTTCAAAACATTTAGAGTTATCTGCACTACCGCAATCTGATCCAAAGATAAGCATTTCCGGACCTAAATATGCGATAGCTTTTCCTAGAGCATCTATTTTCCACAGCCATGGAGCTCCTGACGAGATATCAAACAATATCTGTGGTTTATATGATAAGAAACCGGATTTAGCTGGGTATAGAAACCTACCTCCAACAGCAAGTGCCTCGTCTACCCATGGCCAGCATAGATGTGCTAAGATAAACCTCAACTTCTTAAACTTCATAAGAGCTTCCCAGAATACAGGTCTACAGAATCTTGAAGAATCTGGGAATCCCCATGATATACCACAGTGGAAAAGTATTGGTGCATTTAATTCCTCAAGTTTTTCATATAGAGGATAGAGCTTCTCTTCATATGGATACCAACCAGCTGGAATCATCTTAACACCGACAAGCTCTAAATCAGTTAAAACCCATTCAACAAGTTTAACAAGCTCTTTAACATCATCAACCATGCGAGGATCAACAAAAGCTAGACCATATACCCTACCTCTCAAAGCTTTCTGAACCTCTGACAAACGTTTTACAGAATCCTTAAACTCATCAACACCAATAGGAGTCCAAATATCCCTCAACAAATATGGGTGATAAGAAATAAGAGCTATCTTCTCAACGCCACTAGAATCAAGAGCTTTCTCGATATCCTCAACTCTTTCTTTCCCAGATGAATGGACATGAACATCATTAACCCTGAACTCCAACCTAAAACACCAATCTATATTCTAAAGATTATATTTTAAACTTTAGCGAAACTATCATAAACTTCTCCTAATCATAATCAATATATAAACTTTGAAATATATCTTCAGTCATCTTCTACACCTTATAGAGAACAAATTTATGTAGAGAACGAAGAGCACCTAAAAATTAAAATAAAGTCTTGAACCCAATGATTCTGAATCTACATAATATTCCTCAAAACTGTTTATTGTGTACGCATCAACTGATGCTATATAGCTATTAAGAGGGTTCTAGACCTAGGTGTTGCAGGCATTGTCGTTCCTTATGTGAGTAGTGGTGAAGAGGCTAGGAAAGCTGTTGAAGCTGTTAAGTACCCTTCCACAAGGAATTAGAGGCGTTGGTCCAAGGAGATGTGTTGGCTATGGCTTTGAGGATCCAGCTACATACATTAGTGACTGGAACAGGTATGCAATGGTGATTGTACAGGTAGAGACAAGGAGAGCTGTCGACAATATTGAGGGGGTTCTCAGCGTCGATGGCGTTACAGGAGTATTTGCAGGGTCTTCAGATCTGTCAGCGAATCTTGGGATGTATGGAAAGATCAACACACCAGAGTTTGAGGAGAGGCTCAAAATAATTGCTGAGAAGACTAGGAAATTCAAGAAGATGGCTGGTACAATGGCTCACACAGTAGACTTCGCAATCAAGGCTTGGAAAATGGGCTACAACTTCATTGCCTTAAAGCACGACACGAAGTACCTAATAGAAGGTGCTAGAAGGTATCTAGAGCATTTCAGAAAGGTCTAGAGATCCTCGAAAACCTTTTCGGTTTTGCTAAAGCTATAGCGCTGACATGGTTCCTGTGAATTCTGCTAAGTCAAGGTATTTCCTTTACCACCAATCTCAACAGCAAAGTCGCAGACGTATCAGCACGAAGCCTTCTCACCATTAGTAGCAGCTCTTAGAGCTCTTATCATCATGAAGGAGAAGCTTCTGCCTAGCAATAACCATGTGCGGCACCTGTATAGGAGGATCAGTGAACAAAATTCCTATACCTTAGTTAATATAGTGTAGGTGCTATGTTTTCTCTGATGTGTTTTGGGCTAGCCCTAGTCTTTGCATTAGTTGCTTCATGTGCTGCTCTATAACGTCCCAGTGCTTCATTCTTATGTGGCTAGCTGCAACTTCGTGCCATGTGCCTCTAAGCCTAGTCCTTATAGTCTTTCCGCATAAGCTGCACATGGGCTCTCCATTCTCGTTAAAGACTATGATAGGCTTTATCTCAGTAGCTGCCTCAAGTGCTTGCCTAGCCTTGTCACCAAAGACTGAAAGCCTTATGCTGTAGATCAGGCTATCTACTGTTCCTCTAGGCATTCCAAGCTCGTGAGAGATCTCGGTAGAGGTCATCCCATTGAGGTTCATACGCAAAGCTTTAAAGGCTCTTTCATCGCCTATGAGAGCTCTTGTAACAAGCTTCTCAACAACCTTCTCAACAGGTATAACCTTTCTACGCGGCACCCTTTTCTCACCAGCTACAGAAAGCGATGTGAGCAAGTTTAAACACTTTATAGTAGATGGGAATAGTAATAGATGGAGAAAAGAGGTTGCGTCAAATGCTTTGAGAACCTCTAGCTCTGAACAATGCTGAGGGGATTAGGGAGATACAGGGAAGCAGGATGCACGGCATGGGTGCAGTGGTGAGGAGAGGTAATGCTCTAGCCCTTCAAAACGCTTTTAACTCTTTGCTCTGCTACACACTAATATGGTGATCTATGTGTTTGAGGAGGAGGTTGTTAGTGCTGGTGGAAGTGAGTGGCTTGAGAAGGTCAAGAGGTTTTTGAGGGATGCTGGTGTTAGGTTTGAGGCTGAGGAGAGTGTGAGGATACATGTAGGCGATGTTGTTGCTGAGGTTAGTGAGAGGGAGGGAGGATTCGTAGTAACGCTAAGCGTTGAGGTTCCAACAACTCTAAACCTAGAGGATGTTGATAGGTATGCCAACGCCTATAGGGATATGCTGAAAATGATTGCTAAAGCAGGTAAGGAGCCTAGGTACGAGCTTGACACAAGCATTGGCTACCCAT
>JAPWUB010000047.1 GCA_028275745.1 Desulfurococcales archaeon
TATAGAGGCTTGGACTGGTCACCCAGTTGACTATGGAGTTGCCATCTATGTTAACCTCAATGGAGAGTCAATGCTTAGCTGGAGAGTTGTGAGAATTGATGATAGTTTGAGAAGGGCTTTCCTAGATACTAGGGATAGGGTTGCCATGATTCTTGAGCACCCAGAAGAACCTCCACAACCACCTGATCAATGTCCTCAGACATGCCCCTACTTCGAGGTATGCAGAAGATGAAGATATACTTCGTTGCATCGCCAGGCTCTAGAATTGTTGCTAGGAAGGGTGGGCTATACATAGTTAGGAGGGGTAGAGATGGTGTTGAGAGAGTTGCTGTACCCCCAGATGTAGACGCACTTGTTATTGCATCGTCAAGGATCGGCATATCGTCTAAGGCTGTCAGGCTAGCAGCTGCTAGAGGAATAGACATTGTATTCCTAGACTATACAGGCTACCCAATAGCAAGGGTTTACCCGCCATACATAAACAAAACTATTGCTACTAGAGTTGCTCAGTACAAGCTATTCCTAGGCGATTACGGTAAGAATCTTGCTAAGGAACTTGTGTATGCAAAGATTGTTAACCAAGCTGAGCTTGTGAGGTACATAGCTAAGAGCCTTAGGGATGAGTCTCTGAGGGAAGAGGCGTACAGAATAGATTCTGTAGCAACAGATGTCAAGACAATGAATGTTGACGACCTGGATGACCTAAGGTCTTTAGAGGCTAGAGCAGCCAAGATATACTGGCAAGTTATTGCCTACGTTCTTCCCAAAGAGCTTGGATTTAGTGGAAGGGATCACGATGCTAAGGACCCCTTCAACATGGCTCTAAACTACGGCTACGCAATACTCTACAGCGCGTGTGAGAAGGCACTGCTTTTAGCAGGGTTTGACCCGTATCTAGGGGTTTTCCACACACCTAAGAGTGGAAAGCCTTCACTAACACTAGACTTTGTTGAGATGTTTAGGGCTGTAGCTGTTGACAAGCCCCTGGTCATGAACGCTAAGAGGGTTAGGCTTCAGGTTTCTGAGGGTAGGCTTGACTATGAGACTAGGAAGGAGGTTGCAAAGCTTGTTCTAGACAACCTATCAACGAGCTACTTCTACTCAAAGATTGGTAAGAGGATTGAGCTTGGCGAGATAATAAAGAGGGAGGCTTGGGAGTTAGCTGACTGTGTTAGAGAGGCTAAGGAGTATAGAGGCTTTAGGGCGATACTGTAATGAGCTACGTTATAGTAGCCTACGACATTTCTGATAATGGGAGAAGGTTTGAGGCTGCTGAGAGGCTTAAGGGACTAGGCTTTGTAAGGATACAGAAAAGCCTTTACATTGCTAGAGGAGGCACAGCACTAGCTAAAGAGGCTTTCAGAGCACTGCTTAGAGTAATTGACAGGTCTAGTGATAGTGTTTTCGTGATTGTTGTGCCTAGGGAGAGCTTTGAGAAGGCTTTTGTCCACGGTTTACAGAGCGAGTTGGGTGAGGATAGATCAAGGGTTCTCTAATACCAATAACACTGCTTAAGGAGTACGTCTACTGCCCTAGGATAGCATACTACAAGATCTACAGCATTCACGAACCCGTTACAGAGTCTATGAGGTACGCAAAGGTTGTTACACCATCGCAGATGCAGTTAATGGAGCTTGTAAAGCCCTTTATAAAGGAGCAATTCACTCTTGTGTTTGAAGCTCCTGTAGTGTCTAGGACTCTTGGTCTCTGGGGCAAGGTAGACGCTGTTGCGTTGACTAAGAGTGAGTCTATACCTGTAGAGGTTAAGCTTGAGACATCTCCAGAGAAGCTGAAGAAAATGGCTCTTCACCACATTGTTCAGGTAATTGCCTATGCAGTGGCTGTTGAGGAGACCTTTAAGTTGCCTGCTAAAAGAGCTCTTATAGTGTCTGTAGAGGGGGGCACAGCATTCGAGTTTAGCGTAAGCCCTGCGCTGAGAGAGCTTGTCTATAGGCTTTCTAAGGAGCTTTGGAGGGTTGTTGAGGAGGAGAAGATACCTAGACCAACACCAGTTAAGAAAAGGTGTTCAGCATGCTTCTACAGAAAGTTCTGCTCTAGGTTATGAGCATCCTTCCAGCATCGTTAATGCAGTATAGAAGGCTCTTACCCTTTCTAGTAACATCAACTAAACCAGCTTTACTAAGCTCAACAACTCTTCTACGAACAGTTTCCACAGGTGTGGATACCCTCAAGGCAATGTCTTTGCATGTCATGCACCCAAAGCTTAGGGCTGACAATATCCTCAAATCCTTTGAGCTCCTAATGCAAAGCCTTGGCTTACCACTAAACTCCCTCAGCCTACCACCACTGTAGAGAGCTAGTGGCTCTAGGTAGAAGCTGTTAAAGGGCTCTAGAGTGGCTAAGGCAATGAATGAGAGTAGTGCTGAAGTGGCTGTGTATGGGTCTAGAGGATCTGACACAACAACCCTGACCCTTTCAAACCCCTGGGCATAGCTAACAACAACAGAAACAGCTCTCACAACATCTGATGTCTCTAGAAATAGGGTATTGATGTTTGTGGTGATAGCATAGTCTCTGTTGCCATGGGTAAGCAGTATAGCTAGAGACTCCTCATCAACTCCAACAGCTTTTACAGCGTCTTCAACTCTTCTAGAGCTTGAGACTATAACGAGTTTCTTCATCTACTCGCCCTCTCCATAAACAGGCTCCTTCCTGCTTCTAGGCTTTAGCACTCTGAATCTGTAGAAGCCGAAGCCTATTCCCCTAGACTTTCCAACACCAACAATTGTTCCAAACCTTAGCAAGTCAACGAAGTCCCTAAGGTTCTCAATCCCTGTAACACCAAAGAGTGCTCTGCCCATAAAGGCTTTTGCTGTTCTCCTCCTACCAATATTTACTGCAACAATTCTTGTGTCATCCCTTATGAGCTCGACATTTCTTGACAATACCCTTGCCCTTCTCTTAGCGATTCTTGGGTCTAGGTTGAGGAGGTTTGTTGCCTGCTTAAGCAAGTTAAACACTATTCTCTGTGGAGATGGGTACAGAACTCTCCAGCCCCTGAAAACAAGTATTGTTGGGTAGAAGAATACCTCTACAACACCCCTGGAATAAGCATCGACAAGATTCACAAAATCTTCGGATCTGCTACCAGGAAACACATCAATGTACTCATAATCAACGCTTTGAATGGTGAAAGGACCTGCAGACCCGTTACCCAAAGAGTTTAGGAAATTGAATGGAAACTCCTTGCAGAAGAGTGTAACGCTGAATACAGCCCTAGAACCAGCCTCAACAACACTGTGACTAGAGCCGTTGAGCAAACCGCTTAAAACAACCTCCAAGCCCCTACCAGAAACAAGCTGAAGAGGAGAAAGGAAAAACCCGCAGCGAACCTCATCAGAGCTCATCAAACCCTTAACAATCGACGCCAAAAAAGTTCCAGACCAAGCAACAAGAGGAGCACTCTCCCTAACAACAGCAGAAACCCTAAAGACATGGAGAGGCATAGGTCTACAGCCTTCTCCTAGCTTGTGAAGCTGCCCAGCCATCACATAAATTGATTAGACCTGCTATAGCCTCGACAATGCATTTACCTAGAGTTACACGATTTAAAGCCTTGATATCGCGTTCTATAACATCTTTGTAGAGGCCTTTGACAATCATTTCACCAGCTCTATAGCTATCGCTTCCAAAGTACTTCCCAACATTCTCTATCGTGTTCATCAAGGCATTGGCAATACCCCTAATTCTCTCACCAAAACTAATCGTGTTTAGTGAGCTCCTTAAGCTCTCTACACATTCTGGGTAAATCCTGGGTTCTTCAAGGAATTCTAAAGCCTCTTTATGACCCTCCATGCTATAGCTTTTGTAGCCTCTGACCTGGTGATAGTGGTGAAGGGTTACAGGTAGCAAGATCATTACCCCAATGATTTCCTCCTTTGAAAGCTTATCAAATTGATCCTCTAGGAATCTCTTTATACTCTCCTTGCTAACCTCCAACCCACTCAAATTAAGTGCTAAGCTGAGTAGAAATGCTGATACTAGGTAGTGACATTCAAAGCTTGTGCATAGACCCTTAGAGCACCTCACCTGGTAGATGCTAGCAGCCTTACCAATGTCGTGAGCAAGTGCGGCAAAGACTATAGAGTCCTTAACAGTGGTTGTGTCTAGTCCTAGAAGCCTTGATACCTTCCTAGCTAATGCATCAAGCTCCCACCTCTTTAGGCAATGACTAGCAGTTGCAGTAAGATGTTCAGAGAGCTTCTCCTCTACACCCTTAGCACGATCTCTATACGCATAACACATAGGCTTATCGCCTAACAAGCCCTATACCTCTTCTATAGCACTCCTCTCTAAAAACATAGCCAACAAATACTGGTCTAACTTGCTTGCCCCTCTCCTTGACCACCTTGCTAAAGAACTCTGCACACTCTCTCTGAAGCACTGTAACATACCTTAGCTCTGCAGAGCATTTCGACACAATTGTTTCATCGACTTGAGCTACGCATGCTACTCCCTCTACACAACTCCTAAACAAGTTAAGCAAGTCGTAGGAGTATGATATGAGACCTGAGATAACATCCTGCACCGACTTTGCTTCACAAAGCCTTTTCATGCCATATACATAGAACTGAGCTAAAGGACTCCTCAAGATGCTGCCATACCTTCCATACTCATTCACGATCATGTCTATGTAATTTGAAGGGATTGTCACTGGCGTTACTAGCCACCTAAACACGTTCTCAGCTTCCTGATCCTCCAAAAGCGTTGCTGACGAGAGCTCTAAAAGCTCTTGATACCCTTTAACCTCTTCTCCCCTATCACTGCTGTAGCTGTAGGGGATCCTCCAATCAATGTTGCTATAGCTCTTAACGAAGGAGATGAGCTTCACAGCATCTGTATATGCCAACTCGTTAGGCGTCTTGCTAGGCTTTATAAGGTAGACACTGCCTTCACAATCCTGCCTAGCTCTACAAACCCTTCCAAAAACCTGTACAGCTGATGGAATGTTGGTAGCATCCCTAAACCCAGCATCGAAATCCCAGTCAACACCCGCTTCAACAATTGGTGTTGCAACAACCACTTTAGCTTTTCTCGATGCATCTAATGCTTTCTCTCTATCCTCTAGACACAGCCTTCCGTGTATAAGCACCTTCTCGTCCTCATTCAGATCTAGCTTGCTGTAAAGCTCTACAGCATCCTCAATCCTATCCCTAACAACAAGAACCTTCTCACCTCTCTCAACATGCTCCATAACCTTAGACACTAGCTCACTCTCCTCAATAACTTGTGTACGCCACTTAATCGATTTTGCATTGTTCTCGAACTCCCTATCCCTAACGCAGATTCTGTGCCCATTCTTACCATCCTCTCTACATATTGTGAAGAACACAGCCCTATTACTGCTCCAACTGACTACCTTCTCTCTAAACCCACTCCATAGTGTTGCTGAAGCCACTATAAGTGGCGTCTCGGTTACAAGGCTAAACTCAATCAATAGCTTTAGAAATGCGAGCATTTTCCCCGAAGACTCGTCATCAAACCTATTAATCATGTGAGCCTCGTCAAGAAACACAGTAGATGTGAATATCCTTGTCCTTGGTATTGCATAGTGCTTTATCTCCCTATACACCTCATTAACCGGTATTCTCAAGAAGTTTAGTGCAAACGAGTCTAGGGTTGAGATAACGATTTTAGCATCGTATGTAGGGCTCTTCACACCAATGCCTCTAAGCATGTAGTCAAAGCCCATCTGGTAAGCAACATCATTCTCGTCTACTCCCATACTCCTTAAAGCTTCGTAAAATGGTTTTGGAGGTTCAGCTCTACATACAGGGATGTTGCGTCCCAAGGCATAGAGGTATTTACATACGTAGAGATCCTCAACTATTGCTCGTAGTGGAAGAACGTGGATGAGGTTGTAGGAAAAGCCTTTCTCACTACTAATGTAAGCAATTATTGGTGCTGATACAGACTTTCCATACCCTGTAGGAGCCTCTATAACGGGTATAGCGCTAACCCTATCCAACCTATTGATAAAGTTTATGACTTCGTCAATGAGCTTCTTGCCAGACTCAATCAACTTTCTAACCCCCTTTTAGGAGAGGTTTAGGCAACTAGTCTGTGGAGGTTCATTAGCTCTGCCACTATCTCGTTCCAGCCAGGAACCTTCTTGCTTTTCACATAGTACTGTACTCCCTCCTTATTCAGCTCATCTGATGTTAGGAACCTGAGGATTTCGTAGATGTATATAGGCTTTCTAAAGCTTTGGAACTTGAGCAGGTTTTGCGATAAAACCTCTACAAATCTCCTTAGGTTGTTGAACTCTTCTGGTGGGTAATTACGTAGAAGTGTGTAAACAGCTTTCGATGTTCTGCTAGCTCTGAGTATCCTGATAAGCTGGATTATGTCTACGCTGTCAAAGCCCTTGAGCAAGACCTTGTTCCCTGTTCGCGAAATCCTAATGAAGTTTGCCACTACATAACCACCTTTCTGCGCGATATCTCTAGATAGCTTTCCAAGGTGTAGAGAAGCTACAGAGGCTATGCCAACAATGACAGAGGCTATGCTACCATTCCTCGCCATAATAGCTTTGGTAATGCTCTTCGCGGCTCTCTCCATCTTCCTCACTTTCTGAGTTATGGGGGCAAAGGGAGCTACATCTATGTATACATAGCCATACTCTCCGCCAATAGCATACGCATTAAGCAGGTAAGCGCCTATGACTGATAGGGCCAGAACCTCCTCATCCACTAGAAACAGATCCCTCTTAGCCTTTCCAGGACCCATAAAGGATCTTACATACTCAGCAAATTCTAGGGAGAGAGCTGGTGGAAGAACCATTCCACCGTGCATGTAACCCGTAAGAAACTCTGTCAATACCTTGTGAGCGTAGCAAAGGTTTAGCTTGTCCTTGGGGTCATTACCTGTTAGAGCTAGGGGGGCTATGCAGGGATCCTTATTTCTGCTTCTAATAACCTCTATCTCCTCAGAAACACATCTATTCACCTCACCAATAATCTGATGCATGTTTTGAGCATTTAACTCCTCAAGCCCTCTACGTGCACACAGCTTTAGCGCAGCTTCGGAGAAGAATGTGAAGATGTAGCCTCGGTACCTCGACAAGTTATCGAGGGTCACTATAGCCTTGACATACGATTTTTTAGAGCCTTTGCCGGCCACAGCACATCCACCCCAACTACATGAGAACCTTTCTCGGGACAGGAACCTCAAGAAGCTTACCATCTAGGTTTACACTAAGCACAGCGCCATTCTCGTTTAGCTCAACGGTTGCTTTAACGAGTGTGGATGTGAATGGCTTGGGAACAACAAACCTTTCGGTGGTTATAACCTTCTTTATGAAGTTCTCCTTTGCAGGTGTAGGCATCTCAACCTCTACCCACACATCCTTTGGGTCATAGTCCTTGGCTATTGATAGCGGGAAGTAGAAGGATGTGTCACACCATTTTTTGCTGAGATCAACAAGCTCCTTTACTGGTGCTACAAAGACTCTATCTACAGATACTAGAGACTCTTTCCTGCCAATCCTTGTCATCGCATAGCTGTATCGGGCCAAGCTGTAGCTAGCAACAATGAATAGTATGTAGAGTTTCCTCACTAAGACCTGCTGCCTAACAGCTACGGTATACGTCATCTCCTCTCTCTTCCAATGCTGCTTCCTTAGGTATGGATGCTGATACACTCTCTCAATAGTGTTGACAATTGTGAAAGGCTCACCTACACCTGCAACTGCATAGCGAACCAAGCCCTGCTCTACAAGTTCAACAGCTGGTGATGCCCCATCATCTCTAAGCTCTCTCAAGTCGCCAACAGACTTTTTGTATGCGTATGCCAGTGCTCCTACAAGTGTTGTTGGTGGTGGTAGGAAGTATGCATTTGCTGAAGTGCTTGAATATGGTGTGTACACAGATAAAAAGTTGTATGGGGTTACCTCAGCTATTACAGCGTAGAGCTCTGGCATGGTTAACCCTGGAACTTTTGCTCAACAACCTCCAAAACCTTTGCCACTAACTCGGATACGCTATCAACCTTGGTAGCCTCAACTGTGCTAGGCTTTACCTCCTGTACCACACCCTCTCTATCCATGTAGAACAGCTTTATCCACTCCCCAACATCGCTAAAGAGCTTAGCGAAGTTCTCTGCTCTGCTAATTGTCTTGGTGATGTAGTTACCGTCTCTAGATACCCTAGCTGGGGTAACCATGAATGGCACAGGATGAGATACTGCCGCTACTGCTCCGACAACCTCTTGTATTGGTAGGTACCTAGCCTTCTTAGCTCCGAACATCAGCCCCTCTATAAGCCCTGCAATAGCTTGTATAGCTGTCTTTACCCTATCAAGCCTGTTAGCTACAACAGGTTTTGGCTTCCCATCCTTATCAGCTACAACACCTATCTTATCAATGTCTAGAGCTATGCCAAGCACATAGATAGCTGTGCCTGCCTCTACCTGGAATGGCTGAGGCTTTTCACCAGGTTTAGCTGCTCTTACATGGAATTGAGGCTCTATAGCAGCTTCTGAGAAATCTATGTCTGGCACCATGTAGCTGAACTGAATTGCTGATGTTCTTCTAACACCTGCTTGAGCAATCATGAACCCTGTCACATCCTCAACGATGCAGTTCCTCACAATAGTCTCTTCATCTCCGCTAGTATCTGTGCCGTGCTTTACGAATCCTCCCTTAACCTCATAACCTCTACACTGATCACATACAGGCAAGTTCTTCTGCAGAGCTAGAGCAACAAGAGTCTTCATATAGCCATAGGCTATTGCCTGACCAGATACAGCAGGTGCTATAACAAGCCTATAGCCCTTTCCATCACCCCTTGGCTTAAGCAAGGACACTGTCCTGTGCCTGCTGTAAGCACCCATTGCCTCAACCATGTTTAGAGCTTCAACCTCAACCCTTAGCCTTAGGCTCATGGACAGGAACACTTCTCCTCACCCCCACAACCTACTGAGTCTGAGTCTTTGGAGCAGATGTGAGTGCTATTATTGCTACTCTCTGCGCTAAACCAGGGTTCTTCTCAGCCTCTGTCAGAAACTCGTCAACCTCCTTATCTGGTGGCAGATTCCAGCCCTCTGTAGTGGCAATCCTCAGTGCTTCGTATAGAGCCATCTTAATCATTTCAGGGGATAGCGCACGTGCAAGCCTGTCTATAGGTCCATACCTCCTATTCTCAGCCAACTTCTTAAACACCTCTACAATGTTTGGAAACCTCTCCAACACAGACATTCTCACACCAAGCACTTTATACTCTACATTGACACCTATATAAACCTGTCTCTAATCAGTTTAATGAGGAGTCCACCAACAATCTGAGCAAGCAAAGTAACAGCTTATTTTGCTGCACCATTTGCAGTCTACTGCAGTTGCATAGAGGTGCCTAAAGTGAACCTCATAACAACTCTAGGGTTTGACATTTCACACACTCTCCTAGTAATAACAAAGGCAGGAGTAAAACCATCGAGAATAGTAGCGCTTGTCGGCATGGTGAGAAACGAGATTGATTCAAGGGCTGAGACAGCATACACAATGCTGAAGCAGTTTGCAAACATGATTGGTGTTAGCATAGAGAGAGTAGATGTTGAGGTTACAGATGTTGAGAAAGCCATTGAGAAGATACTAAGCATACTCGATGAAAATGCACCAGCAGTTCTAGACATTGGCGGAGGCCTAAGACTACTCGTACTAGAGACTTTCACAGCATACCAACTCCTAAACCCGCAAAAGAGAAGCAGTATAACACTCTACATAGCGATTGAAGGAAGAAACGAGGTTCTAAACATAGACTTCGAGAGAATTAGAAAAAGACTATTGGTAAGCAAAAGACTTAGCGAAACACATAGAGAAGTGCTGAAAATAATTGAGGAAAAAGGAGAAGCAACACCAAAGGAAATACTAGAGGAACTAAACAAAAGAGGAATCACCATGACAAAACAGAAACTATCAAAAATACTATCAAAACTAACATCACTAGGACTAGTAGAAAGAGAAGAAAGAGGAAAATACAGACACAAAACATAAACATTTAAACACAGAATCAACTCTAAGCAATACACTTTCAATAACCTTGTTCACCACAGTTTCAGTGATCTCATTCAACTCTTTCTTCAACAACGTTTCAATTCCTAGTCATTAGAACAGTTATGGAACATTGAATTTTTCATGAAATCAGAACACGTGTCTTGTTTCAATTCTTTCTCATTGGAACAGCCATTGCTTTGCTATGTGATGTTCTTAGGAATGTTCTTACGATATTCATAAAAATTTTTATAGATAGGCTTAAAAGAATCTTAAATAGCGCAAGAATCGGAAACTCCCAAAAGGGAGTAGAAAG
>JAPWUB010000048.1 GCA_028275745.1 Desulfurococcales archaeon
TCAATAAACAATACCTCACCCCTGATGTTAAGACCCTCGATAACTCTGGCAACATTCTCAAAAACGTTGAGAATCATTTTTGAAGAAAACTCGCTAAGCCTAAAACCCTCCTCCATAGGGGTTAAAGCTACTGAAGCACCAACAATTAGAAGCCCTATCCACAAAGAGAATAGAGGTCCAAAGCCAAACGAAGCATAGGTGAAGATAGCTAAAAGAGTAGAGGAAATCGCTAGCACTAGACCAAAACCATTGTATGGGGTAAGCCTCCTTAGCACCATTTATTAACGACCTTAGCGAAGCTTTTTGCGTTGCTACAAATTTGCCATACATTAGTCTCAGTTTGTAAAAATAAAGGTATTGTTTCTTTGTCAACTGTTTTAGAATGACTAGCCTTGGCTATAAGCGTTCCCGATGCTTGAACAATGGTAAGGAATCTGAAAGACTTATGTTGTAGTACTTAAATTTTACTCTACTTTAGATTTTAGATTATATAGGGAATGACAATCATGGATTGCAATGATCTGGACTATGTTGTTGTTGTTCCAACGCTTAATGAGGTTAAGGCTATTGGTAAGGTAATTGATGAGATTCTATCTGTTGGTGTCTCAAAGGATAGGGTTATAGTTGTTGATGGAGGTTCTACTGATGGTACTAGAGATGTTGTTGTTTCTAAGGGTGTTAAGCTTGTTGATCAGGTTGGTAAGGGTAAGGTAGGGGCTATTGCAACAGTAGCGAAACTAGTTGACAATGTTAGCTATGTTGTTTTTCTTGATGGTGACTACACCTACCCAGCTAAGTACATACCGAAGCTTGTGGAGGTTGCGTGTAGAAATGGTTATGACCTTGTAATAGGGGCTAGAAGAATTCTTGAACCTGGCTCTCAAAGCATTCTCTATAGAGTTGGTAACTGGGCATTGACAAAGGTTTTTAACGTGCTTTTCGGTACTAAGCTAAGTGATGTCCTTAGCGGTATGTATGCTATAAGAAGTGATGTGCTTAAGGAGCTAGATTTTGAGTCTAGAGGCTTTGGCGTAGAATCTGAGATAGTGGCGCACACCGTGTCTCAGGGTTATAGAGTTGCTGAGATACCTATAGAGTATAGGAAGAGGCTTGATGTTAAGAGTAAGAAGCTTAGGGTTAGACACGGTATCCAGATACTCATAGACATGGTTAGGCTTGCTTGGAGGTACAACCCAACATTCTTCATATTCTTCCTAGGCTCACTACTACTCGTAATAGGTCTTCCTCTAGGGGCTTGGGTAGCATACCACTACTTCTTCACGGGAGTAAAGTACTACCTCAAAGGCTTGGTAGCCATAGTGCTAACCCTTGCAGGATTCCAAAGCCTTCTACTAGCAATACTAGCACTATACATGAAGAGGATGGAGATAAGGATACTCAGGGAACTAAGGAAAAGGAAATAAAACCACAATTCAATACCTTCACATCCCCTAATCAAACCACAAAAACATTTTAGTGTTGCTTCTTCGGTAAAGTCCTAGGTGTCTACACATTGATTAGAATTGCCTTCTTCAGAGATCTAAGGGACTACAGCTACTTGGAGCAGGCATGCAAAATTCACAACAGATCCTTCCCTATGGATAATGCTGAGTGCAGGGTGTTCAAATCTTTTATCATTGAAGACCCGAACCTAGATGAAGAGCTAATTCTGTTCGCATTAGATGAAAAGGGCTATGTTAAGGGATTCTTGATAGGGTCTGAGATCTGTAAAGAGCCTAGAGAGGTTATTGATAGGTATAAGGAAGTTATATGGGTTAAGGATCTAGCAGCAGACCCTAGTCTCCCAAGAGATGAGTGGGTAAGGATCTTAGATACCTTGCTAAACACGTTTGAGGATATTGCTAGGAGGAAGGCAAAGAAGTTTGTTGTTCTTTACGCTTATGCACCATACTACTTTATGCCTGGTGTAAACATTCTCTATGAGGATTACCTTGAGTACTTTGAGAGTAGAGGCTATGTTAAGAGAGAGGAGAATGTAAGCTACGAGGTTAACCTGCTGAACTTCTTCTATCCAAGAAGAGTTGAAAGGCTTGAGAAGAGGCTTGTGGAGCAAGGATTCATGTTTAGAATTGGTAGAGAGGATGAAGCAGAGAGAGTTACATCATGGATAGGAACAACCTTCTCTCCCTTCTGGCGCCTAGAAGCACTCTATGCATACAGCGTTAAGCCTCCAACAATCTGGATAGCTGAGAAAGGTTATGAGATAGTAGGGTTCGCTGTGTATAATAGGATGGGGCGGAATGAGTTTGGTCCTATAGGTGTTGACCCTAGTAAGAGGGGTTATGGCGTAGGAACAGTACTCCTATTCAAAGCTCTGAGCAGCTTAAAGGAAATGGGATTTAGATACGCTGTCATTCCGTGGACATCCCACCTATTCTTCTACTCACAGGTTCCAGGAATTGAGAGAATAAAGCATTACTATGTAATGGTTAAGAATCTTAGTAGCGAATCAAACCCCCAACTTCCATGAGTACCGTGGCTTTGCAGAAACGCTAAAAAGACTTACTCGTAGTTTGGAGCATCAAATGAGTGTCTAGCTAGCTTCACCCTAGCAACAATCTCTTTGCCTTCCGACTATCGCATACTCAATATTTACGTGGTCCAACACACGATCACTAAACTTCTTTACACCTAGCATCTCCTTATGAAGCCTTTCGCTAACCACATGAAACCCCTTGATTTGTAGACAACTACCTCCAATCTCACAACCCTCGTTAAAACGCTGTAGATATCGGTACAGCTATACCAGTAGCCATAGCGACCCTAGCCCTATGCTTAGCAATAAGCTTTGCACTCACGAAGTAGCACTAATACCTAAGCCTCTCCACAGCTATTCTCATACCCTCCTCAATATCCAGAAGCTTGGCTAAAGCCTTGTATCGAAGCTCAAGAAGCTTTGCCTCATCCTCAACAACTATTGGTATACCACTTAACGCCTCAATGACGTGCTCTGGCGGGAGCATATCTAGGCATACAATATCCACGCTCACCTCAGGTACATCAAGAGCCTTAGCGATGTCTATAACTAGCTCGCCAAGCTTATAGAGGTCGCATTGAGGCTCCATATACACAGCAATATCGTAATCACCCTTCAGCTCGTAACCTCTCACCCTACCGCCATAGAGAAACGCTATTAGTGCCCTACCCCTAAGCACATCCCTAAGCCTCTCAACAACATCGTTAACACTGATTGCTACAGGATCTAAATTGCTAGTTTGTCTCCCAAATCCTCTCCAGGACCTGCATGAGAAGCCACATAAATACTTCTTGATGCATCTAAACATAGATTTTCTTTGAAACAACCATAAATCTTTCTATTTAAATATTAGCCTTAGTTAGTTAGCTCATTCTAAGCTCTACCCTCATTACATGTCTATGCAGAGCTTGTTCTAGTAGTGGTGCAGTGTTGAGGATCTTTTACTCGAAGTACCATGCTGGTACAAGCTTCATTGCTATTTTCTTTACTTCCTCTACTTCTCTTCTTATCTTCTCATCTTTTAGTTCCTCCTTCCTCTTCTCATTGCTTTCGAGTATGAATTTCCATATCTCTGCAGGGTCTATCTTGAGCAATAGCTCTGTATTTGGTATTAGGCAGTGCCCACCTATGTAGTCTGGGTAGTAAACTGGTCTATCGCCTAGAACCTGGTGCACCTCTGCAATGAACTCAGCAACTTCTGTGATGTCTGCACCAACCTTCGTTGCTACTCTGTGTATTTGGTGCCATGCAGCAATCATTAGCGCTCTATAGACTGTCTCAAAGATTTTTGCTAGCTCTAGGGTCTCAGGATTCCTAGCCACCTTAACCTTGAACCCCGCCTTAGCCAGGTGATCTGCAAAAATCTTTATTTCCTCTAGCGGGTATGCAGAGACCCACTTTGGCCAAAACATCATGTGCCTCTTTAGATTGGGGTGCTTACCTCTAACAGGTGAGAAAGCTGTTGGAACGCCGCTCTTCTCATACACAGCTCTTGTTGTTCCTGGAACAACTGTTGAGTGGATAACAATCCTCTTAGGCTTCAAAGTCTCTACATAGCTAAGTACATGATTCACAAACTTGTCTGTGTATGGAAACGCTATGTGAAGATAATCAACATTCTTAGGAATTTCCTCCAACCTATGAACTGTTGCATCAGCTCTAATATCGTAGCCGTAGACCTTGTAATCCCTATAGCTAGACAGTATCTCGAAGAGAGGTCTGCCAACCTCTCCCAATCCAATAACTGCTACTATCTCCATAAAACTCGCCATATACTAGAAAACCTTGTGATACTCGAATAAAATAAGGTTAACTAGTCCTAATCATCTTCTGAAGACTTTTCCCAAAAATCATTCAACTCTCTAAAAAGATTATGAAACCTTATAGCACCTGCTATACCAGGGGACAACTCTGTTCAACAGGTTTTGCACCTAGTGTTAAAGCATTGTAATGCCTTATTATTGCTAGCTCTACCCCAATTTCGTAAAGAGTTTCCGGCAAAACCTCCTCAATAACTATGTATATCATCTGAGCTTGCTGAAAAACCCATTCCAAAGTCTAGAAGATTTGATGCACAGCTGAATGCTGTGGCACCTATAAGTGTGGCCACTCCCTCTAGAACATCCTGCAATGCAATAGCTGTAAATCATTTATGAGGCATTTTATTAAAGCCTCTAATAAGCGTTGATTTGTCAAGAAAAAGAGTATAGGTTTTAGCTAGGTTAAAGTGTGAGTTGCCTGGATTCTGAGCTAACCAGGTTTTTAACTACTTCACCCTCCTTAAATACTAGTACAATGTTGTCCTTATTTAGAAGCACCCCTATATCATCCACAGGGTTGCCCTTCACAATTACAATGTCAGCCACTTTTCCCTTCTCAATACTGCCTATACTGTGAGCCAGTCCCGCTACCTCTGCGGCATTCCTTGTTGCACATGTGATTGCTTCGAGTGGTGTCATACCCAGTTTCTCTACAAATAGCTGTAGCTCTACGGCGTTATCTCCGTGTCTTAATGCCTTAACCCCTCCGGCAAAGTCTGTTCCTGTGGCAAGCTTTACACCTGCTCTATAAGCTTTCCTAATGTTCTCTATGTGGATCTCGTAGACTTCCCTAGCCTTCTCCAAGCCCCATCTAGGTGTTCCAAGCTCCTCACCAAACCTGATTATCTGGTCAACAATAGCAAAGGTTGGCACTACAACAACGTTTCTCTGCTTAGCTAGCTCAATACCCTCCTCATCAATGTATATAGCGTGAGCAATGACCTTGACCCCAGCCTTAATTGCATTAACGATGCCTTTACTGCCCTGGGCATGTGCATGGACCCACCTACCAGCCGCTTCAGCCTCCTCAACAATGGCCCTAATCTCCTCAACCGTGAACTGCCTATACTCAGGCCTATCCTTCTCAGACAAGACTCCACCACTAGCCATAATCTTTATGAAGTCTGCACCCTCCCTAAGCACATACCTTGCCGCCTTCCTACACTCATCAACACCATCACAAAGAACACTGAATACCCCTCTAAGCTTTGTTGTCCTCACATCTGCATACTCTATGGGCAGGTAATGCGTGTCGCCATGCCCAAAGGTCTGGCTTATAGCGTAACCAGCTGAAACCACTCTAGGACCTATAACAGTTCCCTCAGCTATGGCCTGCTTTATGTATACCCCTATATCACTCCCAGCATCAACAACAGTTGTAAACCCAGCCTCTATAAGAGCTTTGAGATCCTGAATAACCCTAGCCACCCTAGTAGCGTAAGGCACTAGCAAAGGCTCTTTAACCATGTCCAGAGATCTAAGGCCAAGAAGATGCATGTGAGCATCTATCAAACCAGGAAGAGCTGTAAAGCCCTTTAGATCTACGATACGAGCGTTTGGAGGAACCTCAACAGAGCCTTGAGTTCCAACATCCCTAATTCTCCTACCCTCAATAACAATAACGCCGTTTTCAATAGGAGGCTCTCCCGTTCCCTTCACAACCCTTAAACCAGTTAATACAATAACATTAGTGTTGCACATGAACACCAACCACACGACAATTCTAGTAGTAATCTAGTGACTTCAGGTAAAATGCTTAGCTAACCTCATTACAATGCTAATCACGTTCCTTACCCGCATTAAGATATAAACAAATTAAATTACTGGATGAAAGTTTGTTTGGGACTCGTATGCCTAGATACCCTATTATAGATCTTCATGAGGATACATCTGCATACTTCATCTATTTTGGTGGTGGAGAACCTTTTGGTGATTTGAAGGAGGATTTGCCTGATAGGGATGCTGATATACCTAAGTACTTGAGGGGGAACATTAAGATAGTGTTCTCATCTATATTTCCAGGGATACTAACATTCAAGCCTAGTGAGTATGGTAGGATGAGGCTTGCTTACGGTAAGTGGCTTCCTGCTATAGGTTACAGAGTTCCTCAAGCAATTATTCTTGAGCACTTCTCCATATACTACCGCCTTGTTGAGGCTTACCCAGAGCTCAGGATTATTGAGAGCTTAACTGATGTTGATGATGTTATGGGTCGCAATGATAAGGTTGGCCTTATTCTGCATATGGAGGGAGCTGACCCTATTGATGACCCCTACGACCTTGTAATATTCAAGAGGCTTGGGCTTAGAAGCATTGCTATAACCTGGAACTACAACAATAAGTATGGCTCTGGATGCATGAGTAAGAAGGACTATGGGCTTACACCTGATGGTGAGGAGCTTGTTAGGATGGCTAATAAGCTAGGGATAATAGTTGATCTTGCACATGCAAGTAAGAGGACAGCTATAGAGGCTATGCAGGTATCAACAAAACCTGTAATTATTAGCCATGCAAACGTTAGAAGATTTGTTGATTCGCCTAGGAATGTTGATGACGAGGTTCTAGAAGCTCTTCATAAGAATGGCGGTGTCATAGGCGTAACATTCATAAGCTCACTAATCTCCCAGAAGCCGAAACCTGCAATTGATGATCTTGTGCAGCACATAATGTACATCTATGAAAGGTTCGGCACAGATATCATAGCAATTGGCAGCGACTTCCATGGATTGCTAGGGCTTCCGAAACCTGAGGGCTTAGAAACCATTGATAAGGTTCAGAACCTCTTAGAGAAATTGGCTGAGAGGGGTTTGGGAGACAACGACTTGAGGAAGATAGCATACGAGAACGCGTTAAGAGTTATCAAAGCAAACCTGACGTAAGCTACTCCTCATAGGCTCTATTACACGAGGTGATTACACAGCTTCCTTAGGCGCTGATGTTAGTGATAATAGCCCAAGAGCTTTCTTTGCTTACTGATGATGGGAAGGCTCTTAATGAGGTGTACAGGTATTCTCAGGTCTGTAGAGCCTCATTTAGGCTTCCACTCCTATACCCAAGAAGATCTAGAGTAACGTACTTGTATCCAAGCTTCCTAAGCTCATGTGCAACCCTATCCATTATCTCCTCATCAAAGAATTTTCTCCTCTCTCTAGGGTCAACCTCTATCCTAGCTATGTAGCCATGGTCCCTAACCCTAACTAGCCTAACACCTGTTAACCTCTTCACAATCTCTTCAGCCTTAGCTACTCTATTGAGCTTCTCAAGAGTTATAGGCTCGTTGTATGGTATCCTAGTGGCTAGACAAGATGATGGCGGTCTATCCCAGTTCGGCAAGCCTAGAACCTTGGCCAGCATCCTAGCACCTTCTTTCCCTATGCCTAGCTCTGCTAAGGGGCTTCTAATCCCAGCTTCTTTAAAGGCCTTTATACCTGGTCTAAAATCATTGAAGTCATCTGCGTTTGTTCCATCAACAATGGTCCTTGCCTTAAGCTTCTGGGCAAGTTCAAGAACCTTTGTAGCTAGGTTCTTCTTGCATATGTAGCACCTGTTGGGAGGATTAGCAACGAACTCTGGTATGCTAAGCTCATTAGTCTCTATAACTATGTGCTTCACTCCAAGCATTTCTGATACTCTTTTTGCCCACTCAAGATCCTCACCAAGTCTTATTGGGGAGACAGCTGTAACTGCAACAACATTTTCTCTTCCAAGAACCTTCACAGCAACTGCTAACACAACAGAGCTGTCTACACCACCGGAGAATAGCACTATTACAGGTGGGTCAACAGATTTAAACCAATTCACAAGTTTATTGAGAGCCTCTTCAGGATTAATGATGCTCAAGCTTTTAGACCCCTTACCTTTCTCACACCTTAACACATTAGCCTGTCTAACTAATAAGATTTGTGAAAGTGAATGCATGGTGGTATAGCTATGAGTGGGGAGGATCTTAGAAACATTTTAGAGAGCTTAGCTAGAGGAGAAATATCTGTTGATGAGGCTCTGAAGAAGATTAGGCTCTTCACTTTAGAGGTTATAGACAACGTTGTTAGGTTTGATATCGGCAGGAAGATTAGGAGGGATGTACCAGAGATTGTCTATGGTGAGGGAAAGGATGTCAAGACATTGATTAGCATGGTTCAGAAGCTTGCTGGCAATATTGATGTGTTAGTGATTTCTAGGCTTACGCAAGAGCAGATAGAGGCTCTAAGAGCTATTCAGCGTGAAGATATCGAGGTTGTGATTAACGATGTTGGTAGAATAGCTGTTGTGAAGCGCAAAGGTGTTGAGACCCCGAAATACCCGTGCAAGGTTGGAGTACTGGCTGCTGGAACAGCTGATGTTAGAGTTGCTGAAGAGGCAAAGACCATTGTTGAGGTTATGGGCTGTAGAGCTGTGCCTATCTATGACGTTGGGGTTGCTGGTCTTCACAGAGTTCTGGAGGCGATGAAGAGGCTTAAGGAGGAGGATGTAGATGTAATAATTGCTATCGCTGGAATGGAGGGAGCACTACCATCTGTAGTGGCATCACTAAGTGATGTACCTGTAATCGGTGTACCAACATCTGTTGGCTATGGTGCTGGCGGTGGAGGTATAGCAGCCCTATACTCAATGCTACAAGCATGCTCTCTTGGACTAGCTGTTGTAAATATTGATAGTGGTGTTGGAGCAGGGGTCATAGCATCATTAATTGGTAGAAGAGTTGCTTACGCCAGAAAAAGGTGTGGCACATCAAATACATAGCCTAGTACTAAGATGTTAAGAGAACCTTTACCTAGCATCATTAAGCTTTTCAAGAACCTCCCTCATAACCTTTCTATAGATCTCTGCTATTGGTACTTGAGATTCTAGAGCTACTCTCTTAAGATCCTCAAACTCAGGCTTAATGGAGACCAACTCGTTATTGCCAAGCTTACTAACCTTAACCCTTATACTATAGATCTTCCCGTTGATGTTGAGCTGAACCTCTATAGTGTCCCTTACTGGTACAATAACTCTCTCAACCCTTAATACTCTTACACCTAGAGTCCCTGTCTCCCTAACAATAGTCTCGATAACCCTATTCAGGTTCTCAAAGCGTGTAAGGGCTCTGATTATATATACTGGTCTCCCCTTCTTACCAACCTTAGGAACTATAGCCACATCTAGAGCACCTTCAGATAGTAGCTTCTCGTTTATGTAGCCCAAGACCTCCCCCGTAATATCATCTACATCTGTCTCTAAGAGGTACACAATGTCTTGAGAGAAGACTGCTTGCTCCTCTCCCAGGACTAGCCTAAGTATGTTTGGCACTCCCTGGAGCTC
>JAPWUB010000049.1 GCA_028275745.1 Desulfurococcales archaeon
GATCCGGAGAAGGCAAGGAGATTCGCAAAAGCATTTAGAGAAGCCTTTGCAAAGTGATCAGCAAGGGCATCCATCAACACCAAGCTTCAGCGAAAGGGTAGGTCTCATCACAGCAGGTAAGGAAGGTTATTGTGCCGGAGGCGTCCGTCCCAAGCTCATCAAGCTCCCGGGAAACAACCGGGTCTCTCACTTGGGACCGGGGTGCACTCCGGCAAAAAGACATTGATGCTTTCAGAACTAAAAACCTTTACGCGCAAAGGCAAATCCACAGCTATTCAAATCCTAGGCATACCTATTGACAACCTCTAGAAGCCTACAACTAAACACATCCTCATCAAATTGAGGTGCTTTTATAAGCGACTTCCTGTGATAGTACTCCTCATGCCCAACAATGTCCTCGTATAGATCGCCAGACTCATGAACAATTACTGGACATTCATCAGCCATAAACCCAGTAACAGCAATACCAAACCATCCATACCTAACGGTATGGATAAAAAGCTCGAATTTCGCAACAACGCTGTTCATAGGAATTTACTTGATTGAAACTTAATTTCTTGTGGCATAGTCTAAGAAATTAGTGATAGAATTGTTGTTAGGTATGTAAGGTGTGCGCCAAAAATTTGAGAATATTGGTAGTTTCAAGTCCCTCGCCTGTTACTGGTGGTGGAGGCCTTAGAGCATTAAGATTGTTGAGGGAGTATGTAAAGTATTTTGATACATATTTGTTTGTGCCATGGGGTTTATGGAGCAATAAGCAACTGCTTAAAAAATCACTAAGTTATTTGCGTGAACTGAGAAATGCTGGTATAAGGTTTGCGGGGTTCTCTTCAACGCCTAAGGCTCTGCATCCCATTTCAAGGGTATTAAAATCGCGAATAGCTGAGACATTGCTTTCACTGATCGTACCAGGGATTGTGCATGTAGATGTAGGGATGTTGAAGTATGATGCTATTGTGGTTCTTCACGAGCCGTGGGATGCTGTGTACAGCGGCTACGTGCTTGCAGAGCTATTTAACGCTCCTGCTATGGTTCTCTTACATGATCCACCTTTCTATGGCTCCGCAAAGAGATTTGAAAATATTTTAAAGGCATTAGCTTTATGGAGAAAAATTCGGAGCGGCAATGTAGTTAAGGAATTAGCCTTAGAGATAGAGCTTTACACAAGAATGAAGAGCATAGCCTTCTTTCATAAGCTTCGCTATGAAAAAGTGTTGAGGAGGTATAACCTAGTTCTTGGTGTTACAAAAGCCACGGCTGTTGAGATGGGTGGTGAGTGGGTTGATAGGATGTATTGTTTTGATCCTGGTGTTTCCCTTGATGATGAGGATCTCGAGCTTATTAAAGGTGTTAGGGCTAGGGTTAGGGAGAAGCAAGACTACATCGTTTTTGGTGGTAGACCAGTTGCTGAGAAGGGTATTGCAGAAGCACTAATAGCATTCAAGTTTATATCGAGGTACTTCCCCAATCTAAAGCTTGTGTTCACTGGTAGAATATCTCCTGAGATTTATGCTCGTGTTAAGAGGGTTTTGAGGAGGTTTGGTATTGAGGATAAGGTTGTTTTCACAGGTTTTGTTTCTAGGGAGAAGAGGTTTGAGATTGTTGCAAAGGCAAAGCTAATGCTTTACCCAAGCCACGTAGACGCTTTCTCATATGCAGTTCTAGAATCGCTTCACCTAGGAACACCAGTTGTTGGTTATAGGATACCAGCTCTAGAGATATACTATGGCAAGAGCCCTGGCGTTGTACTTGTTGAGGAAGGCGATATAGAGGCATTAATAGTGAAAGCAATTGATGTTCTGGAGAAGGGTGTAGAAACTGTAGAACCCCCAAAGATTAAGAGCTGGAGAGAAATAATGAATGAAGAGATAGAGATAATAAAGAAGCTCATTTCTAGATGAGAAATTCTGTTGGTTAAATCTTCGAGAAGGGCTATGTCGTGGTTATAGGTGTCTTTGCATGCTTGGTTTGTTAAATATTAAGTATTAAATTAGGCTCTGCTCTTTTATCTCTCTATTGAGTGTGCAACTCTCTGGTTGATGGGTATGGTGCAAAGGGTTTTGATTCCACGTTTTTACTGGATTAGGGCTACTGGTGGTGTTTTTGTTTGTGCTGCTATGGCAAAGGTATTTGATTCTCTGGGTCTTGAGCCTGTCCTTGCTTCTGTGATTAAGCTTGATGTTAGTAGGTATCTTGAGTGGTTTGGTGTTGACTTATCTAAGTATTCCAGGATTGATCTGGGTCTTGAGCTAAAGGCTTTCAGTCTCTATCTAAGGTTCCTTCTCTTCCTAGCTATAAGGAAAGCATTCAGGAAGTACCCTGATATAGGGGTTATCTTCACGGATGACCCCATGTATAAGAGGGTTGTTGATGAGGTGAAGAGAAGGAGTATAAAACTTATTGAGTATATTCATTTCCCTGCTGAAGCAACTTTTAGGAGGGAGTTTCTAGATGCTGGTGTTTTCTACGGTGATGCTTCATACATTGTTGGTAGGTATGGCAGGTTTCCATACAACATATACTACGGTTTATACCTAAAGCTTGTACCCTTCTTCATGCGTGACAACCCATTTGATGTTGCACAGCTTGTTCTAACCAACAGTAGGTGGACTGCTCGAGTGGCTAAGGCTGTCTATGGTGAGGAGCCGGAGGTTCTCAACCCACCTATTGCTCCAAATGTTGAGGTTGTTGAGGATCCGAAACCATTTGAATCTAGAGGCAATATTGTTGTTATGGTTGGTAGGTTTACTGAGGAGAAGAGGTATCACTGGGTTATTCAGGAGCTGTTCCCAAAGCTTAGGAAGGTTGTTGGTGATGCAAAGCTGTTCATCTTTGGCTCAACAGGTGCTAAAACGGCTGAGGAGTACTATACAAAGGTTTTCGAAATTGCTAGGATGCAGGGGCTTAGGGTTTCTGACACCATTGATAGGGATGCTGATGTGTACCTAGTTAAGAATGCCCCTAGAAATGTGATTAACGATGTTGTGGACAGGGCTAAGGTGTTCCTACACGCAACAATTAATGAGCATTGGGGTATAGCTGTAGCAGAAGCAATGGCCAGGGGATTACCAGTAGTTGTTCACAGATCTGGTGGTACATGGAGTGACCTAGTCTATGAAGGTAGCTACGGGCTTGGCTACACAAGCGTTGATGAGGCTGTAGAGGCTATAGCGAAGCTGATGACAGATAGCGCTACATGGAGGCTCTACTCCCAGAAAGCTGTTGAGAGAGCGAAGGAGCTAACATTTGGTAGATTCGTTGAGAAAGCAGCTTCACTAATCAAGAAGATTCTGTAGCTAAACCATTAAGAATTCTACAGGTTTCAACCTCTTTGTCACAGGATCTAGCTGATAGCCAAGAGCCTCCAATGCTGTTACCCCCAGCACTTGTGCATCTCCTGATTCACCAAATACTACTGGTACAACAGCTCTTCTACCCTCATACTCAATAATAGCTCCACCAACATCACGTTCAACAACCTCACCACTGAATGTTCTTAGCCTGTACCTGGCAATAGGTTTGAGACCTAGTTTCTCAAGAATTGAACGAGGAATAGATGTGAATAGTGCTCCGCTATCAACTAAGAGCTCCACATCTTCATACCTTGACATGTCAAGGCTGTAGACCCTAACCTTAACAAATGTGAAACCCATATAGCTACAACCAACTACTGCTCTGCAAATCTAGAGCGTGAAAGGTTATAGCCTCTACGTGCCTTTCCCTCACAAGCTACAAGAGTGTTTGTATAGCTCTCCTCAAGTTCTCTATGCCTTGCCTTGACCTAGCCTCAAGCATCTCAGCAACTTTCTCTGCATATGCTTGCCCCTTGTCTAGCAGACACCTATCCAAGGTTTCGCCAAAGTCTTTGATGTCCTGGCTAAAGAAGCATGGGTACTCATTTCCAATCTCAGCTTCTAACGCCTTGGTTCTGCTTACGAGGAATAGCTTCCTAACTGCTACAGCTTCCCACAGTACGTGCGGTAACGTGTATTCCCTACTAGTTAACGCAATAACTGCTCTACAGCTCTTTAAAATGTACCAGTACTCCTCATCTGATACAAAACCTGTTGCCATAACCCTATCCTTGGCGTTGTACCTCCTTATAATCTCTATGACCCTGCTATACATATCCTCATTCCTTCTCCAATTACCTGTAACTATAAGGGTAAACTCCTTTGATGCTCTAGACCTTAGGAACTCCTCAACAACCCTATCTATAGGTTCGTCAGGAGACCACGAGGCTGGTAAAACAATTGCTTTGTCGAGCTCTATACCCAGCTTAGGCTCCTCAAGTCTTTGTGGAGGTGCTGGGACAGGGTCATAAACAACAATTATCTTATCCCTTGAAACACCAGCTTTCTTAACTATTAGCTCCTGCTCAAGCGTGTTGTGAGCTAGGATAAGATGTGTTAAGCGAAGGTATCTATGGAACGGGTTGTTAAGTACTCTCTCCTTAAACGTTGTTGTGTGTATGAAGCCTGTGTGAACATCTGCAACAACTCTAAAGCCCAGAAACTTTGATAGGGTCACAGCTTCTCCTAGCAATGGTCCTTGGGGAAGCTGAACAAACACAATCCTCGGCTTCACCCTTCTCAATATAGAGGCTGTCTTCAGAGCGGCTCTTATGTATGGAGGTTTATCAGGTATAAACACAGTCTCTAATCCAAGTTCCCTAGACAAATCCTCTGTTCTCTTACTAAGCCTTCTCCAAGCAATAAACACTCCTTTCATAGACAACTTCGCAAGCACCGGTGGAGTCTCTAAGCAATGTAAAAGGTGTTTTTGGTTTAGATAAAAAGTGTTTTGTGTTTACCTCCTCTTAGCTATGTAGCCTACTGCAATACCTATGACTAGGAGCGTCACTCCTAGTGCTATGGCTGTTGTGTATTCTGTTACTGTTGTTGTTATTGTTGATATGATGGTTGTTGGTATGGTAGTTAAGTATGTGAGCGTTGTAGGTACTGTGGTTATAAGGGTTGTTGTTATGGTTTGCGTGACTAGAATTGTTGCTGTAGTTTGTATGGGTGTTGCCAGGGTCTCTGTTTGTGTAGGTGACGGTGTTGTTGCTGTAGATGTCTGCATAGCTGTCGTCGTTATTGTTGTTGCTTGCAGTGGTTGTGTGAATGATGTCCATGATTTCAGCAGTTCTGCAAATGATTGCTTCATTTGCTGCTCATATGCTCTGTCGGGCTCAACCTCTGTCTCTACACTAATGTTTATCCCCAGATTCCTCAACATGTTTGCAAAGGCTGTTACTACTGAAACCGCTTTGCTAGGTCCATCAACATGCCAAAGCCTAACATTCTTAATATCAACTGTTAGTGTGTCTGTTGATGGGTTTAGCAGTATTGTTGCTGATGAGTTGCTTGGTAGTAGGGTTAAGCCAGTTATGTTTGCTAGTCTCTGAAGAGCTTCGGTAAAGTTGCTTGCCATGCCTATAGCGGCTTGCTGCTGTGGTGAGAGCATTGATAGCATCATTAGCTGTGGCAATACCTGCGATATTGATGCATAGCTTCCTACCTCCCTATTAACTACTGCTATGTCTCTAAGCAGTTTCTCTAGGTTCTCACCCCTATACATCTCCTCACCAATCATTCTAAGCCCCTTGCCATCCATAGCAACGTCCATGCTACTCCTCGTCTCTATCAAGCTCATTAGCTCTAGGTACCTCATAAGGGTGGAGACATTCATGTTATACGTATATGCAAGACCCATGTAGTCGGTCTCCATAACAGCATTGAATAGCATTCCAGCCATAGACCCCTTCTCAACCCAGCTAACATTAAATGATCTGTACTTCAGCCATCCGAGACCAGCCATAGCAAGCTGCTCATTCATCTGCTTTGGTGTCATGAATTGAAGTGCCATAACCATCTGCTTAAGGGTGTCTAGCTGCTCACTTGGAGTAACGCTCTTGTTGTAGAGCAAAGACCATGTGAATGAGCCTACATCGGTCATGTTCTCCTTGAACAGCTTTGCAGAGGCGTTGAACATCATCGTGAACAGCGTGTTGTTGCCCTGCCTAAGCTCTGCCACTAAATAGCTTAGTCTAGTGCCATTGACTAACTCACTATACATTCTCTGAGTATATGTCTCCTCCACGGAGAGTGTTTGAGGGGTGAAGAGTATGGCAATCCTTCGTGTAGCAACCCTTGACTGCTGATAGCTAGAGCTATAGTTAATTACTAGTACAGGTAGTTGCTGACCAATTACCGAGGCTATCGACAGGTTTCCATAGGCATCGACATAGATACTGTCATCAGCTCCACGCCTAATAACAACCCTTACCCCATCCTCAGCAAAGCCGTGGACAATAGAAACCATAAATAGCAACACTAGTGTCACAGGTATCAATAGCTTGGAGAGGCTCCTCAAAGACATGGTATCTACACCCAGGCTCTACACTGTGTATGGAGAAGGAGATTAAAAACTTATTTACTTGGAGCCTCTAGAGCTCTTCCTCAATAGCATCTCCTTGAGTAGGGGTATCTCATCAATCTTCTCCTTATCTAGGTACTGCCACAGCAATCCTGGTGGCCTCTTCTTCTCACCTATGCACTTAATGCTTCTTGTTGGTGTGAATATGTAGTCTACTGTGAAGTCCCAGGGCTCTAAGGGTATGTGGAAATCCACTACCTGTACATCGTGAACAGTTGTAGCTATTGGTGTTTCCTCAGAAACCTTGTTGAATTCCCTAAGTATTGAGTACTCTAGCTCTGAGTACCCCTCGCCCTTGCCAAGCCTCTCACCATAGATGCTAACAGCTACTGAGCCAGCTACTATTAGGTCTACCTCAGGTATTTCGCTAGGGTGTATAGGGGTTCCATACCTGAATGCTCCCTGAATAGTTGCAGCAACGCTGTAGAGTGCTGGGCTAATCTTCTTTGGGTCTAGCAATAGGAAGCCTCTTGATATTCTAGGGGTTGGCATTATGAGTATCTTTCCCTTCCTAAGAACAGCCTCTCTAACGGGTTTCTGAGGAGAATCAGGATTAACCTTAACAACCTGGGCACGTCTAAAAATGTCTGTGTTTATGAGTTTCTCAGCTACTTGCTCAGCACCAACAAAGTTTGGTATCCTTCCATATACTGGTCTGGGGAACCTGGCTATGTTTTTCTCTTCCATCTCCCTCCAAATCTTCTGCCTAAGGCTCTCCCTAAACTCTCTAGCACTGCTCATGTCATCTACTCTCCAGCAACACTAACACTATCAATTAGTATTGCTGGTACTAGGTGGTTCCCAACAGCTTCAACCTCCTTCGACAACGCCACTACGTGGTCCTTGAGTAGCTTGTATATGTCTCCACCTATAACAACACCCTTAACAGCTTGCTTAACCTCGCCATTCTCTACAAGCAGGCCGTTGGTTACTGTAGCGTTTAGCAACCCGCTTACTGGGTTGGATAGCCACTCGCCGATTGTTCCGTAGACTACTATACCTCTCCTAATATCCCTCACTATAGAGTCTAGAGAGCTTGTGCCAGGCAACACAATTATGTTTGTTGGTGCTGGAAACACATTTGTAGCCCCTGCTCTTCTAGCATTTCCTGTGCTCTCCTTACCCTCAATATTGGCTGTGTAGGTGTCGTACAGGTATGTTCTTAGAACACCTCTATCAAACACAACCTTCCTCTTAGTTGCCACACCCTCATCATCGAAAGGCGCTGAGCCAGGCATGTTGGGTGCAGCTCCATCGTCTATCAGTGTTAGTTGCTCTGATAGCACTTGTGTGAACAGCTTTCCTGCTAGTGGAGACCTCTTCTTCTGAACATTATCAGCTCTAATAGCTGGGGCAATCAATGAGTCTAGAACTGCTGAGAACACCTTGGGCGTTAGGAGAACCTGGTAAACGCCTGTAGGAACCCTGGAAGCCTTTAGGGTGTCTACAGCAACTCTAACAGCTCTTGTAACCAGCTTCTCAAGGCTGAACTCCTTCATTGTTGGTGCGTAGTAGTAGTCGTAGAACCCGCTCTCATAAGCTCCATCAACAGCCTTCACCTCAACAACAAACTCAAACATTGTACCGCTAAACATTTGCGGTGATTGATGCGTGTTTCCAATAGCCTTCACATACTTTGATGCTGACCCACTGCACCTAGTCACATATGCCCTCCTATCAGTCTCTGGAACAAGCTCAGCAGCTCTCTTAACAAGCTCCATTATGGATTCTGGCTCAAGCGCCTCGAGCCTTGGGTCTGAAATGTCGTAGACAGGTGTTGAGCCAAGCTTCTTCGGTAGCGATACCCACTGTGGATCCTCTGGAGAGATCTTAGCAATCTTAGCAGCGCTCTCGACAATGGTGTCTATATCCTCTGGCCTGGATATCATGCCTCCCTGAACAGCTAGCCTCTTACCAATTAATACCCTCACAAATGCGTTTACCACCTCACCGCCCTCAACAGATTCAACACCTTTTGAAGCACCTTTAACGGTTATTGAAGACTCTTTAACTACGTATACCTCAGCCTCTGAAACCCCCAGGGACTCAGCTCTTCTAAGACCCTTCTCAACAATGCTTATGGGGTCCGCCATGGCTACCCACCACCAACAACTATTCTTGAGACCCTTACGTGGGGACCTCCATCACCTACACGTGCAAGCTGACCATCCTTTCCACAGCCGCCAAAAACACTTGTACTCACCTTCAGGTCTCTTGCAACTGCCTCTACATTCATTAGCGTCTCCAGTATGTTTCCAGATACCACAACTCCTCTAACAAGCTCAGCTGGCTCTCCATTCCTAATAATGTATGATGGGCCTACACTGAATGTGAATGTGCCTACTGCTGGGTTTACCTGTCCACCCATAGCCCCTCTACCCCTTAGGTATATGCCTTCAGATATGCCTTCGAAAAGCTCTTCAACTCTTGCATCACCTGGTAGCATGAAGAAGTTTGTCTGTCTAACGATTGGCGTGAATGTTATGTCCTGTGCTCTACCATTCCCACTAACCTCTACACCTAGCTCGTGAGCTGATTGCCTATGTGTTAGGTACCCTCTTAGAGTTCCCTTCTCAACAACAACTGTTCTCCTCTTAGCCACGCCCTCATCATCGAATGGCACTGGGTAACCACCTTCAACAAGCCCATCATCAACTATTGTAACCAGCTCACTAGCAACCTTTGTCCCTAGCTTTCCGTAGAGAACAGACTCTCTATGCATTACAAGGTCCCCCTCCGAGGCGTGCCCAAAGGCTTCGTGTAGCATTAGCCCGATAAGCTCGTTATCTATAACAGCTCTGTATACACCTGGTTTCGGAACCCTTGCCTGAGAAGCCTTCACAGCCAGCTCGCTAACCTCTTTAACGAATGTTTGCCAGTCAAAGCCTTTGATAGCTTCGTAACCCGCTATGAATGATCTCTGATCATGTACCCTCTCCATAACTTCTCCAAACCTTGCAAC